>CAYONK010000466.1:0-2060 GCA_964405285.1 uncultured Ardenticatenaceae bacterium | reverse complement strand
CTTTCAACGCATAAGTCAAGGCGTGGGCCAGGCCGCTGATCAGCGGATCGCCCACATCGTAGGCGTAGATGGGGTCGTTTTGGCCCCAATCGCTCCCCGGCGGGTAGAGCATTTGCCGCCAGCGGTCGGGGTTGCCGCTGGGATAGTTGTCCCAGGTGGCGAAATCCAGCTCTCGCGCCAGGTCGAATTGGTCCAGATCGCGGTACAGCCCCATGAAATTGTGGGTGACGAACTGCCCCGGCGCTTGCTGGCGCAAAATGTCCACCTGCTCCTGCTGGTAGCTGGCGTAACTGACGGAGGCGAAGCGGTAATAGTCGAGCAGGTGGCTGGGGTTTTTGTAGTTGACGCTGTCGTCGGGCAGGGGGATTTGCTCCCAGTTGCCGTAGCTTTGCGACCAGAAGATGGTTCCCCACGCTTCGTTGAGGGCGCTCATGGAGCCATATTTGGCCCCCAGCCAGAGGCGGAAGGCGTTGGCGCATTGGTCGCAGTAGCAGCGGGCGGTGCCGCCGCCGCCGAATTCGTTATCAATCTGCCAGCCGATGATCCGCGGATCGCGGCCGTAACGCCCGACCATCATCTGCACGATGCGGCGGCTGTAGCGGCGATAGACGGGGCTGTTGGGGCAGTATTGGCGGCGCGCGCCATGATTGCGCCGACGGCCGTTCTTATCCACGCGCAATATCTCCGGCTCCGCCTGACTCAGCCAGGCGGGTGGCGTGGCCGTCGGCGTGCCCAGGACGATTTGCAGGCCCGCCCCGGCCAGGGTGTCAATGGCGCGATCTAACCAGGACCAGTCGTAACGGCCGTTCATCGGCTCCATCTTCGCCCAGGCAAACTCCCCAATCCGCACAATCTCCAGGCCAGCATCGCGCATCAACCGGGCGTCCTCCGCCCACCGCGCCTCCGGCCAATGTTCCGGGTAATAACAAACGCCAAATTTCATGAGTTAGTCCTGTAGTCTGGTAGTCGTGTAGTCTGGTAGTCGGTCAGTCAGTTAGTCGTTCACTGTTCACTGTTAACAGTTAATTGTTATCTGTTCCCCGCCCCCCACTCCTGCACCAATCGCACTGCCTCTTGCCAACGGCCGTAAGCCACATCCCGCTGCATATCGTCCAGCGAAGGGGTGAAGGTGTGGTATTCGCCGGGCAGGGGGGGCAGGGCGTCGGGGGAGGGCCAGAAATCTGCGCCCAGCCCGGCGAGCAGGCCGGCCGCCCAGGCCGTCGTCTCGGTGAAGGTGGGGCGCAGCACGGGGATCGCCAGCAAATCGGCCTGAATCTGGCAGGCCAGGTCGCTTGCGGAAACGCCGCCGCCGACGAGCAACTGCTCCACCGTCACCCCCGCTTCGGCGCGAATGGTCGCCAAAATGGTGCGAATCTGGAAGGCGACCGCCTCGAAGAAGGCGCGGGCGATGTGGCCCCGGTGATGGCCGAGCGTCAGGCCGAACAGCGTCGCCCGCGCTTGCGGGTCGTTGTGCGGCACTTCCAACCCGGTGAAGGCGGGCACAAAGACCACGCCGCCGCTGTCGTTGACGCTGGCGGCCAGTTCGTCCATCTCTTCATAGCGGTCAAACAGCCGGGCGTTGTCCCGCAGCCAGCGGATCGCCGCGCCGCTGACGCTGGTGGCCGCTTCCAGGCAGTAGGTCTGCCCGTTGCCCAGATTCCAGGCGTTGTAGACGTTCACCTTCTCCTGTCGGGGGGCGTGCGGACCGAGGAATACTTTGACATAAGAGGCGGTCCCATGGGTGCATTCGGCGTCGCCCGGCTGGCGCTGGCTGTGGCCGAACAGGGCCGATTGCTGGTCGCCGATCATCGCCAACACCGGCACATCGGCCGTCTGGCCGTCTGGGGCGCACACTTGAATGACGCCGAAATCGTGGACGGTGGGGGTGGCGGCGGGCAGGGCGGCCAGGGGCACGCCGAGGCGGTCCAGCCACGCCTGCCAATAGGCTCCGGCGCGGAAATCGTACAGTCCCATCGCCTGCACCAGGGAGCTATCCATCTGATGGGCGCTCGGTCGGCCGAGCGCGTTGATCAGCCAGGCGGCGGAGAGGCCGAGTTGCA
>CAYONK010000465.1:2830-4238 GCA_964405285.1 uncultured Ardenticatenaceae bacterium | reverse complement strand
TAGTTAAAGTTTCAGATGGGTTGCAGCGAGCGCGACACTTTTGAGATCTGGCAATGAATAGTAGCTGAGGGACCTGGATTCGAACCAGGAACGACGGAGTCAGAGTCCGCTGTTCTACCGTTAAACTATCCCTCAAGAACGATGGGGATTCTATCAAAAGAAGCAGGGGAGGGCAAATTGAAAGAAGGTTGGTTGGGCCAACCCAACCAACTAACCAACCAACCAACTAACTAACCATCAAACAAACTAATAATCTGCTCCAACCGGGCGACGACGCGGGTTTGGCCGAGGGCGAGCATGGACTCGAACACGGGAGGCGAGACTTGCTGCCCGGTGATGGCAAGGCGCAGCCGGCCGAGAAACGGCCCAGCTTTCCCGGTGGTGGTGACGCTTTCGGCGATCTGGGTGATGGCTGCGCTGATAGTATCCAGGTCGTAAACGGCCGTTTCCCCCACAAAATCCCGCACGGCCGCATACCCTTGCCGCGCCGCCTCCGCCGGAAGCTGGTTATGGACGAGGTCGGCCGCCGTCAGGTTGAGCGGTTCGTCGTCGGCGAAGAGGAAGTGGAGGAAGTCGGTCGCTTCTGTCAGCCGCTTCAGGCGCACCCGCATCGAGGGGGCGACGGCCAACAAGGCGGCGATATTCACCTCGAACCCGGCCGCTTCCAGAAAGGGTTTGATCGCTTTCGCCAGCTCCAACGGCTCCATCTGTTGGATGTGCTGGCCGTTGATCCAGTCCAGCTTGGCGTAGGGCAGGCTGGTAGGCGAAGGATTGACGTCGGCCAGGTCAAAGCGGGGGACGACGTCGGCGACGGTGAAGATTTCCTGGTCGTCGCCGGAGGACCAGCCGACGTTGATGATGAAGTTGTCTACGGCGGCGGGCAGGTAGCCCTGCTCCTGGAACTCCTCCACGCGGACGAGGACTTGCCATTGGCCGTCTACGAAGGATTGGGTGCGCTTGCTGAGTTTGCCTTTGCCGCTGGGGTTGAGGATGACGGGCATGTGGGCGTATAACGGCCGTTGCCACCCAAACGCCGCCCACAACTGAAAATGCAGCGGAGCGGTACTCAACCACTCATCCCCCCGCGTGATGTGGCTGATCTGCATAAAATGGTCGTCAATCACGTGGGCCAGGTGGTAGGTGGGCAGCCCACCCGATTTCAACAGCACATAATCGGTCATCTGGCTGTTCTCGAACGTCACCGGGCCGCGAATCAAATCCTCCACCACCGTCACCCCTTCCAGGGGCATTTTGAAGCGAATGACATAAGGCTTGCCTTGCGCTTCCAACTCGGCCACCTTCTCCGCCGGATAGTCGCGGTAGCGCCGGTCATAGCCGGAGCGGTCCCCTTTCGCCTCCAATACCTGGCGCATTTCGGCCAATTCTTCGGGCGTGGCGAAGCATTTAT
>CAYONK010000465.1:0-2730 GCA_964405285.1 uncultured Ardenticatenaceae bacterium | reverse complement strand
GCCTCCAATACCTGGCGCATTTCGGCCAATTCTTCGGGCGTGGCGAAGCATTTATAAGCATAGCCATTGTCCACCAGCCAATGCGCCCACTCCTGGTAGAGGGCCGCCCGTTCAGTTTGCACGTAGGGGCCATAGGGACCGCCCACGTCTGGCCCCTCGTCCCAGTCAATGCCCAGCCAGCGCATGGAAGCCATGATGTTTTCCACCGCGCCAGGCACTTCGCGCTTTTCGTCTGTATCTTCGATGCGGAGGATGAACTGCCCGCCATGCCGCCGGGCAAACATCCAACCAAATAATGCGGTGCGCGCCCCGCCGATGTGCAAATAACCCGTCGGGCTGGGCGCAAAGCGTAAACGTACTGTCATGGTAAACCACCTTTGGGTTGTTAGGGTTTTCGGCAGGGAGTATACAGTGAACGGGGGATGGTGAACAGTCAACAAACAACAGTTAACAGTCAACGGTTAACGACGGCCGACTACCAGCGACTAGCAGCCAGTTACCAGCAACCCTAGCCAAAGTCTTGCTTGCGATGGCGCATGAGGACGGATTGCACCACGCCGATGGCGATGAAGAGGGTGACGAGGGAGCTGCCGCCATAGCTGACGAAGGGGAGTGTCAGGCCGGTAACGGGTAAGATACGCACATTCATGCCGACGCTGACTACAGTTTGGAAGAAGAGAATGGCAGCGATGCCGGCCGTCATATACTTCCCGGCCGGGTCTGGGGTGATCTGGGCAACGCGCAAAATGCGCAGGAGAATGAACCCCATCAAGGCTAACACAATCGCCGATCCGAAGATCAACCCCATCTCCTCTGTGAGCATGGAAAAGATGAAGTCGGTATGCTGGACGCGGAGGAAGCCTAGCTGGCTTTGTGTGCCTTGCATATACCCTTTGCCCCATAATCCCCCGGTGCCAACGCTGATCTCTGCCTGATTGACGTTAAAAAGTGATTCAGGGTTGGCTGTCTCCGGGCTGACAAAGGTGGTGATACGATCTTTTTGGTAGTCGGCCAGATTGGGGTAGACCACGACAGCGGCGGAGATGCCGAGGACGGCCAGGATGGCAAAGTGGGAAAGGGGCAATCCGGCCAGCCAGATCATGATGAACCAGATGAAGATGAAGAGCATGGACATGCCCAAGTCTGGCTGGAGGAAGATAAGGCCAATCGGCAGGCCGACGTAGATCAGGCTGATGATGGTGTTGGAGAAGCGGTGGATGAGATGCTTACGAGTTGCCAGGAATTGGGCGAAGGTGACGGCGAGGAAGATGCGGCCGAACTCGGAGGGTTGGATTTCGATGAAGCCGAGGCTGATCCAACGGCGGGCGTCGTTGTTGATCTGCCCGCCGACGACGACGAAAACGAGGGCGGCGACGAATGCGGCGTAGATGTACCAGTGGGAGGAGGTGAGGAAACGGTAATCAATGGCGGCCACGACGAACATGATCACCAGACCGATAACCGCCCATTGTAATTGCAGTTGGGGATGACCTTCCAGAGCGGGCGCGCCGGTGACGGCGCTGCGGATCATGAGAATGCCGTAGGCGGTGATCAGCAGCACGGCCGCCAGCAGCCAGATATCGAAGTAACGCCAGACAGAACGATTGAAGCTCATATCCCCATATTTTATGGAGGATCAGGTCAGAAGGGGAGGGAAACGGCCGTTTTCCTACCAATTATTCATCCTGCGGACTGGAAGGGATTGGAGAATGGAGATTGGGGGCTGTTCCAATCTCCATTCTCCAGCTAGGCGCTGCGGGAACGGCCGTTGGCCAACAATGGAATCTCCGCCACCAGGCAGCTTTCCCGACCGGTCTGCGTCAGATTCACTTCCACATGCTCCGTATCAATCGCCAGCCGCCGGGCGATCACCTCGATGATCTCGTCCTTGATCTGCTCCAACACCCCCGGCGACACGTCGCTGCGGTCGTGGATGAGGACCATTTGCAGCCGCTGTTTGGCGACAGCCCCGCTCTTTTCTTTTTGGCCGAATAGCCGGTTGATCCAACTCATGGTAACTCCTGAATGATGAATGCGGAATGCGGAATGCGGAATGATGAATGCGTGAACAAGTCAGGCGCCGGCGAGCCAGTCGCGTAGGCGCTCCATGAAAGTCGCTTTGTGGGCCAGGTCAAGGAGCGGCACATCTGCGCCATCTAGCCGTTGAGCCACGTTGCGGAAGGCTTGCGCCGCGCTGAGGCCGTTGGCGCTGCTCATCGCTAGCGGCGTGCCCTGGTTGCTGGAGATCAGGATTGATTCGTCGTCGGGGATGACGCCGATGAGGTCAATCGCCAGGATGTCCAGCACGTCTTCGATGGAGAGCATCTCGCCACGAGCGACCATCGCCGGTTTGAGGCGATTGATGATCAGCTTGGCCGGTCCTTTTTCCTCCGCTTCGACGAGACCGATGATCCGGTCGGCGTCGCGCACGGCCGAGACTTCCGGGTTGGTGACGATGAGGATCTGATCGGCCGGGGCGATGGCGTTGCGGAAGCCGCGTTCGATACCGGCGGGCGAATCTATGATGACGTAATCCATCTCCTGCCGCAGTTGGTCGCAGACCAGGATCATGTCGGAGGGGCTGACGGCCATTTTGTCGCGGGTTTGGGCGGCGGGGATGAGGTAGAGTTCTGACTGGCGTTTGTCTTTGATCATCGCCTGGCGCAGGCGGCAGCGCCCTTCGACCACATCGACCAGGTCGTAGACGATGCGGTTTTCCAGCCCCATCAC
>CAYONK010000464.1:0-4238 GCA_964405285.1 uncultured Ardenticatenaceae bacterium | reverse complement strand
GGCTCCGGCAGCCAGAGGGTGAAGATGCTGCCCCGGCCGTCTGGCCCGGCTTCCTACGTCAGATCACCCTGGTGCAAGTTGACGATCTCCTGGGCAATTGCCAACCCCAGGCCCGTCCCTGGCACGCCAGACGTTCGCCCCGCCTCGCCGCGGAAGAAACGGTTGAAGACCATCGTTTCTTCCTCCGGGGCGATGCCTGGGCCGTTGTCTTGGACGCTTAACCCCACCCACGACCGGCCTTCATGGTGGCGGCGGGCGTCGCGCAGGGTGATGCGCCCTCCTGACGGGGTGTAGCTGATGGCGTTTGTCAGTAAAATGCTGAGCGCCTGTTCTAACAAACGGCCGTCGGCTTTCACCCTGGGCAACGCGCCATCTATCTCTAGCTGCAATGTCAGGCCACGCGCTTCTGCCTGGCTGGTGCGATCTTGCGCGTATTGCCGGGCCATCTCGGCCAGGTCTAACCAGACCGGATGAACCTCCACGCGGCGCTGATCCAGCCGGGAAAGGCGCAGCAGCGACTCGATAATGATGTGTAGCCGTTCAATCTCTCGCCCAATTTGCTCCAGATAAACAGACTGTTTAACCGGATTCAGGCGGATCAGGTCATAGTGGAGTTTAAGATTGGTGATTGGTGTGCGCAGTTCGTGGGAGACGTTGGAGACAAAATTATCTTTCATCCGCTCCACTTCTTTGAAGGCGCTGATGTCGTGCAAGGAGCAGACAACGGCGGTGACGTGACCGCTTTCACAGATGGGCGCGAGCGCGGCGTATACGTCTACAAGGGTGTTATCCTGACGCCGGGCAATGAACTCCAGGCGCTGTGGGGTGGCGTGGGCAACGGCCGTTTCACACGCCGCCACAAACGCCGACCGACAATCCGGCGTAGCCAACATGAACGGGGATGCTGCCAGAACGTCAGCCGCCGAATAACCAAAAAGCCTCTCAAATGCCAGATTTACCCGCTCAATACACAATTGGGTATCCAGCAGCAGCACGGCGTCCGGGCTGTTATTTAAGATCGCTTCAACCTGCTCCGTCGTCCGCCGCAGCTCTACCGTGCGTTGGCTGACAGCTTGCTCCAGCCGTTCGCTGTAGCTCTCCAACTCCTGGTAGAGGGCCGCGTTGCGCAAAGCGATGGAAGCGTGATCGGCAAAGGTCACGGCCATCGCAATCTCGTCGGGGGAAAACGGCCGTATCGCGTTCCGATCAATGGTGATCATACCCAGGATGGTATCATCCAAAAGGAGCGGCACACCCAGCCAGGAGACAATGTGATTCGCCTGATAGTCTTCGGCCAGTTCGTTGAAGTAAGGGAACGATTCTTGCACGTTGGCCAGCGCCAACGGTTTGCGGTTACGCAATGCCAGCGCGTTTGGCAAATTAGCCGCCACGGCAAAGCTGAGGCTGACGAGAGCCTCATTATCCGGGAAGCCACGCGCGGCGCGGATAACCAGATTGCCCTCTTCCATCTGTTGTACAGTGGCGCTGTCGTAGGGAATGGCGACAGACAACTGCTCCAAAATGCGGGTGAGGACAACCTTCAAGGAGAGGGACGAATTCAGAATAGTGATTGCCTGACGCAGTGTTTCCGCTTCCGCCTGCCGCTGGCGCGCTTCGGTTTCTGCTGCCGTCTTACGTCGTAAAACGTATATCATAGCGAGCAGAACCAGACAGGATAAGAAGAAGAAGAAAAGCCAGAGACTTGTGAGATGCTGCCAAAGTGGATTGTCTACATTCATCACTATTCCAGACCCCATTAATCATGGGATTAAACGCTATTATTCTATAACAGAAATGGCTGGTTGGGCAGGGTGCATCCGACGGTTAACTGGCGAAACCGGGCGGTTGGTCAGGACTTATGGGTTGTGGCTTGATGTGCCTCTTGTCGGTAAGATCGCGTATACTTGAGCGTTTCAAAGTAGCTGCTAACCGCGCAGGCGGGGAGAAGGCAGAGATTTCTCAGGACACATCTCCACGCCCTCCCCATTCCCCGCGGTTCAATCCAGACCTGACAGGTCTCATGTGCATGTTTAAGGAGACAATGAGAGCGACGTTACCCATTGCGATCATCATCCCGCACGGTGGTTTGACCGTGCCGCCGGAGTTAAACGGCCGTTTAGCCCTGACCCCGGAACAAATCTTCAACGAAGCAGACGCCTACGTAGACGAGATATTCGACTACCGTGGGCGCGTACAGCATTGGCTGAACTTTCCCTTGGCCCGCGCCATCCTCGACGTCAACCGGCCGGACGACGCCACGCAGCACCATCGTCTGGGCGACGGCGCCGTGAAAGAGCAGACGAGCTATGGCGCTCCCGTCTTCCACGAGGGAGAAACGCCAGACACTGAGCTGGTCAATCACCTGATCGCCACCTATTGGCGGCCCTGGCACGAAAAGCTGGCCGCTATTGTAGACGACCCAGCCGTGAAGCTGGTGGTAGATTGCCACAGCATGGCGGCGATTGGCCCATCTACCTACGAAGACCCGGCGACGCTGCGCCCGCGCGTCTCTGTGAGCAATTTGGGCGATGCACAAGGCGAACCGCGCGAAAGTTGGGGACACATCACCGCCCCGCCGCCCGCCACCCGCTTCCTCGCCGACCGTCTCGCCGAACTCCTGGCCGACGTTCCCGATTTAGCGCCAACCGGCCCGCCTTATGCCATCAATTACCCTTACCTGGGCGGCTGGGGCATGCGTCTGCATGGTGGCTATAACAAGCCCTGGCTGATGATTGAGCTAAATCGGGGACTGTACGTCGGCTCGCAAGAAGGAGACACGCCCATTGTGCCGCCTGACCATGAGCGACTGGCCTGCCTGCGCGAGCGCATCTGGCAGGGGATTGCCGAGACGTTGGCTTATCTCTAACAAAATGGGCGACTCGCCTGAGTCGCCCATTTTGTTAGAGCTTTTCAGAAAAACATTTTGGCTGGTAGGGGCGGCCCTTGTGGTCGCCCTCCTCCACAGGGCGGGCACAAGGCCCGCCCCTACAAAATCATTATCTGAAAAGCTATAGAAGTGGCTATTTACTCATTCCACCAGACCCAGTTGTAAGAAGCAACCGGATAGGGGCGGGGCAGCGCCGGATCGCCGGAGCGCGGCAGTTTATTGTTGACCGGATTGACGCCATTAGTGCCGATGGCGTAGATGTAGGCGGGTTTCCCGGCGTTCATCTGGAAGGCGGTCTGCACCCAGGCTTCACGGATGCTGCGTTGGAACAGGGGGATGCTGCCAAACATCACAGGCCGCATGTTGTCCACCAGACGCGGGCCAAAGGCGACATCGCGCATGTTGCTGTTGTAGCCGAGCAGCATGTGGGCGCCCTGGAATGCGCCAAACCAGCGGCGAATCGGTTCGGAACCGGCGGCGTAGCCCTGGACGCGCAGGGGTTGGCAGGCGGCGAACCCGGCCCAGCGCAGCGTGCTGTAGCGGGCGTTGGCCCCATCGAACCAACTGCTGTCTTTGTTGGAGGGCAGGCTAAGGCCGCCCGGCCCTGCGTGACCGGCGTAGTAGGCGAAATCTACCCGGTCTACGCCACTGCTGCAATCAATGCCGCCCAGACTGCAATCGCGCCAATCTTTTTCCCAGGCGGAGGCGTTCCACCAGTTGTAGGTGGAGGTCCAGCCGTAGCTGAGCATACTGGTGCGGAAGCCGGTGGCGTCGGGGATGACGCCGGAGAGGTCGGAGCCGCCGGGACCGTAGGGGGGATAGTCGGAACCGGCGTGAACGCCGAAGCGGTAAACGGCCGTTATCGCCTGCGGACTCTGCGTTGTTGGGGTGTAGGCCAGGGCGCCTCCGGCGCTGTTGCTGAGAACGGTTGGCAGATAGATGGCGGGCGCGACGGCCGGGATGAGGGTGAGCGTGGCCTGGCGCACCGCACCCACACTGTCTTCTACCTCCAGCAAGACGACGACGGACGCCGGTAAACCGCCATGCGATTCAACCGGCAAGTCGCTGCTGGTGGTGGAGATTTCCCCCGGCGCGGCCAACGCGCCGACTGCCAGCACCGCGCCATCGTTCAGGCTCCAGGTGTAGGTGTAGGGGGCTTGCCCGGCGCTGATGGAGCCAATGAGGGTAACGGCCGTTCCTGGCATAAAGGCGCTGCCCTCGTCTGGCGAGATGATGGACACATCTGGGCCAAAGCCGCCGCTGCCCGCCACCAACGCCGGGACGACGATGCTGCGCAAGATGATCGTCTCGCCATCCACCTCCACTTCAATCTCCTCAAATTCAAACATCG
>CAYONK010000463.1:3075-4246 GCA_964405285.1 uncultured Ardenticatenaceae bacterium | reverse complement strand
GTCGGGGGCGGTGATGGAGAGGTCGCCTAAAGCGGTGGTGGGTTCGGTTCCGGCGCAGTCGCCGGGGCAGAGGGCGAGTTGCCAGCGATGGAGGCCGCTTTCCAGGCCGACGGGCAGGCGGAAGCTGTGCTGCGCCCGCCACCAATCGCCCGCTTCCCATTCGCTGGTGGGGAAGTCGGCGCGGATGGGGGGCAGGTCGCGTTGGAAGGCGATGCGGCCGTCGGGGGCGAGCAGGGTGAGGCGGGCGGTGTGGTCGGCGGCTGGGGCGGACTCGGCGCGCCAGGCGAGGGTGAGGAGGAAGGGGTCGCCGGGGGCGGCGGCGGCGCGGTCGAGGCTGTAACCGGTGAGGCGCAAATCGCCCCAGGTGAAGTCGGCGGGGTATTGGGTGGGGGGAGAAACGGCCGTTTCTGGCCGTCCTATCTCCACCGTGCCCAGGTCGAGGGCGAGACGGCCGTCGGTCAGGGGGACGTTGACCAGGGTTTCCTGGTCGAACAGGATGAGTTCGATTTGATAAAGGCCGGGCGGCGCGCCGGGCAGCGGTGTGAGCAGGTGCTGCGATTCGGCGAATCGGTCGGTCGGCCAGCTTTGGGTGGGGCCGGGGGCGCGGAAGACGCGGGGGAAGTCGGCGGTTTTTTCGCTCCAGAGGTTGCCGTCGGGGCCGATCAGGCGAACGGTGTCGCGGTAGGCGCGGTCTACGGGTTGGCTGGCCTGCCAGTGGGCGGTGATGAGCAGATCGCCGTCGGCGGGGATGGCTCGCCGGGCGATTTGGGTGTCGCGGAGGATGAAGTGGTTGGTGAAAACGGCCGGTTCTCCCATGCCAGGCAAGGCGGCGCGGCGGAGGGGCGTGTCGAGGCGCGGGAGGAGGAAGTGGATGAGGGCGAAGAGAAACAAGCCGAGCAGGAGCAGGGGGGCGGGGGAGAGGGGGGGAGAATTGTGAATTGTGAATTGTGAATTGTGAATTGTGAATGACGGAACACGGGTTACGGAATACGGTTTACGGATGACGAAAAGGATGAGGACAAAAAGGCTGAACCACGACACGGCGTTGGCGGTGGTGCGGAGGGGGGTGGAGGCGAATGAGATGGCGAGGGTGTGGTCGCCAATTGGGATGGGTAGGGTGATGAGGCCGGTTCCGGGGGCGGGGGTGATGGGGATGGGTTGGCCGTTGAGG
>CAYONK010000463.1:0-3065 GCA_964405285.1 uncultured Ardenticatenaceae bacterium | reverse complement strand
GGGGCCCGCCAGCCGGGGTAGTGGAAGATGTGGGCCGTCAGGGTGAAGGGGTCGCTGGCCTGGATGGCGGCTTCCAGGCGCAGGGGGGCGCGGGTGGCGGAGAGGAGAACGGCCGTTTCCGGCAGCGGCGCAAATGGTTCGGTCGCCGGTTCGGCGGGCATGTATTCGACGGTGCGCGGCAGGTATTCCCCTTTGGCGGTTGTGCCGATGGTGGCGCTGTCCCGCTCGAAGGCTTGCAGGTCGGCGATGGTGGGGTCGGCCAGGCCGGGGCAGAAGCGGGCGTCTAGCCAGGGCAGGGCGGAGAGGATGAGGGCGGCGGTGAAGAAGATGGGGAGCAGGGGAGCAGGGGAGATAGGGAGCAACCTGCTCCTCTGCTCCCTTGCTCCCCCGCCCCCCTGCTCCTCCGCTCCCCTGCTCCCCAACACATCCACGCTGGCGCCGATGAGCATGGCGAGGGTGAGGGCGGCGGGGCCGAGGAGGCGCCAGGGGAATTGCACGTATTCGATGAGGGGGAGGTTGGCCCAGAGGGGTTCGGAGGCGGCGGTCATGAGGAAGGTGTAAACGGCCGTTGTCGCCCCAAAGAAAATTACTGTCCGGCGCAGGTGGGGCCGTCGCCAGCCGAACAGCAATCCCGGCAGCGCCAGCAGCAAGGGGACCAGCCCCAAGGCCCGCGCCGGGGAGGGGTTGATCAGGTCGGCATAGACGGTTTGCGGCGGGGTGAAAATCTCCGCCAGGGTGACGAAGTTGCCCCAGTAGACGAAGATCGGCGGCACGAGCAGCCGGTCGCTGTGAACCAAGCCGCGCTCGGCGATGGCCGGGAGCCAGAAGAAGGCGGCGAGACCGAGACCAAGCAAGAGGGAGAGGAGTAAATTGCCAATTGTTAATTGCCAATTGTCAATGGTCAACGGGGGGCGTCGGCCGTTGACCATTGACCATTGACCATTGACAATTTCCCAAAGTCCGTAGAGGGCGAGGAGCGGGCTGAATATCAGGGCAAAGACGTTGTGGGTGAGGAGGATGGCGGCGTAGGACACGGCCGTTACCAGCAAATAACGCCGATCATTCGTGCGGGCCAATCGGCCAATCGCCCAGAGGGCCAGGGGGAGCAGCGGCCAGGCCAGGGATTCGGCCAGGTTGCCGCGAAAGTAGACGTCGTAGGCGAAGTAGGGGGCGTAGATGACGGCAACGGCCGTTACCAGCGCCGCCGGTCGGGAGAAATGGTCGCGGGCCAGCAGATAGGTCGTCAGCCCGGTCAGGTAGAAGCCGAGGGCGAAGGCCAGCCGCATCCCCAGGTTGAGATTGCCCACCAATAGGCTGGCCAATTCGGCAAAATAATAAGAAAGCGGGGCGTAAAAATTGAAGAAGGGGAAGCCATAACCCTGGGCCATGTCCGGCGCCCAACGGCTATAACAAACCCCCTGCCGCAGCAAGTGATCCAACTGCGTCAGGCGCAGCAGGTGGAAGGCGGCGTCATCGGAGCAGGGCAGGCTGCCGCTAAACAGCGGATAGATAGCGGGCAGGCTGAGGGCGAGAAGGGTGAGGGCGGCGACCAGTGGCCGGTGGCCGGTGGCCGGTAGCCGGTGGCCCGTTGCCCGTTCACCGTTCACTGTTGACTGTTCACTGTTCACTGTTTCCTGTTCCCCGTTCATTCCGCTGTTTTTACCTCAATTGTCACGGGCAGGGTAATGGCGTCGCCATTTCGTCCGGTAAGCGGCAGGCGTTCGCCTGTGCGGCTGTCGTAGAGGCCGGTGATGAGGCGGTAGTCGCCGGGCGGGGCGTCGGGCGGGAGGTGGAGCGCGTAGGCGTCGGCGATGATTTCGCCGGGGAGCCAGCCGGTGGTGGGGCGACGGCCGTTTCCCGGCAGCCGGTCTTCCTGGGCGATGAGGCGGCCGTCCGGGCCGAGCAGTTGGACGAAGGCGGTATAGCTGGCGGGCGTGGTCCGCTCTGGCTGCCAGTAGAGGGTGAGGGCGAGGGGTTGGCCGGGGGCGAGTGTGGCTTCGTCCAGGACGAAAGCGACCAGCGTGACCAATTCGCCCAGGCTTTCGCCGAGCGGTGTGGCGGCGGGCGGCCAATCGAAGACTCGTTCCGGGGCGGTGACGGGCAGGGTTTGCAGGGTGATGGATTGGTTGTTGAGGGTTAGGTTGAGGGCGCAGGTGGTGCTGGGGAGGGAACGGCCGTTTTCCCCCAGCGGCGCAATCCACAGGTCATAATCGGCGCGTTGGGTCTGGCCGGGCAGCCAGTCTGGGCGGGGGGCGACGACGGGCTGGCGGTTGACGACGCCCACAGCGGCGCAGTCCAGGCGGAGTTCGGCGGCGGACGGTTGGGCCGGGCTGGCCGGGGTGTGCCAGTAGAGGCTAAGCGGCAGGATTTGTCCTACTTCGGGCGCGGTGATGGGCTGATCGAAGCCGAGCAGTTGGGTGGTGTCGCTGAGGAAGGGGGAACGGCCGTTTTCCGTCTCGCGCTGGGCGATGGGTAGGCTGGCGGGGTCGGCGAAGGCGGTCGGCGCGGCGATGGTGAGTGCGCCGAGCGGGTAATCGTTGCCCAGGGGCAGCCCGGCTTCGTTGAGACGGTCGAGGCGGCGGCCGCTGGCCGTCTCGTAGGCGTAGAGGAGGAGTTGGTAGTCGCCGGGTGGGGCGGCGGGCAGCAGGGTCAGGCTGTGGGCGTCTATGGCAAATTCGCCCGCCTGCCAGCGCGGGACGGGCAGCCCGGCCGGGTGGAAGCTATCTGATTGGGCGTAGCGACGGCCGTTTTCCGCCAACAACTGCACGCTGACGCTGATCTCCCGCTCGACGGGCGGCAGGGCGCGCCAGTAGAGGGTCAGGGGGATGGGTTGGTCGGCGGGGATGGCCTCTTGGGGCAGGTCGTAGCCGATGAGCGCCAGATCGTCGCCAAAGTTAATCTGGACGGGGTTGGCGACGCCGGAGAGGGTTTGGCCGTCGAAGGGGTTTTGCCGGAAAGGGGTGTTGGCGTGGTCGAGGTAGAAGGTTTTGAGGAGGAAGAGGAGGATGAAGAGAATGATGAATGGGGAATGGGGAATGATGAATTGTGAATGATGAATTGTGAAT
>CAYONK010000462.1:0-4251 GCA_964405285.1 uncultured Ardenticatenaceae bacterium | reverse complement strand
CTGGCTGAGCGATATCATCAAGGGTCAGAACGAAGCCGTTCCCACCCGTACCAAGTTAAACCAACACACCTCACAGGCTTTTGATTTTACCGTGAGCGGTCTTGAGCAGGATTTGACAACCGACCTTACGTTTAAGTCTGTCATATCAAATACTCAAGACATATTCGGCACCCATCAAGGCGAGAGGGATTTTGGCGAGTATGCAGTTCTAACCTCAAAAACAATTCCGGCGGTGACTTTTTCTGCCGAGGAAGATTAATCAAATTAAAGGAGATGGCGGTATTGGAAGCTTTACTTCAAAAGGTCAAGGATAATTTAATACTTCAGCATAATGAGGACGACGGACTTCTGCAAAGCTATATTACTGCCGCCATCTCCTATGCCGAGAGCTATCAGCATGTCGCCGTGGGCTATTACTCTGGAAATACAATGCCACCAACTACAGAACAGGCAGTTATCATGCTATCGAGCCATTTCTACGAGAGCAGGGACGGCTCGACAGCAGGGTTCTTTGCGGATAGTGTTCAGGCGAGTCAGCAAGTTTGGAATACGGTAAATACTCTCCTTCGCCTTGACCGCTTTTGGAAGGTGTAAAGACTTGAGCAATTATGACTTTAGCCACGCATCGTTGAAGCGCACTCTGAATTCTTCGAGGACTTCCTCAAAACGCGAGAAGCCTTCTTGCCGCATACGGTGGGCAAAACCGATACTCCGCTCAGTGCCAATAACGGCAGACCAAAAATACATTACCATTCCTGCGGCATCACGTTGATTCATACGAGAAATGGTGAGATTAACACCACTTTTTAATTCCTTTGAAGCATTTGAAGAATCAAGCACGGGCTGAAATACTCGCTCACGCAATAAATTCATCAGTTCCTGTTCCTTAGTCATGGTTAGCCTCGCTTTCCGATACGGGGTTGGTAATCTCCTCGATACGCTTTACGATTTTCATTGTTCTTGGGGCTGTGATGTTGAAGCGGTAGGTTGAAGCTGACTGAAACTTTGTAGCACCTACTTTTTTTGGTAGGTCTTTTTGCTTCCAGACGGTGTATCCAAAAGGTTCAAGAATAGTCTTAACCATTAGACCTACCGCTTGTTTGGTAAAGTTGTCATTGAGCGTGTTGTCGTGGGGCTTGTTTGGGTCAGCAAAAAAATGCTCGACATTTACGGCAACTGGGGCAAGCGCGGGTTTGCCGGCTTCGCTTGCGTCTATCATCTGAACTATGATGAAGTCCTGTGAAAGGAATCCGAAAACATTCTGCATATCGTCGTCGTTTTCGAATTTTCTGCAGTTTGGATTTTGGGTAATGAAATCACTGAATGTAGCTAACATAACAAACACTCCTTTTTGGTTAAGTTGTTTTACTTATGTATTTTAACATATCTATATTCACTTGTCAATAAGTAACACAAATTTTTTTAGGAGGTGTAAGTCTGATGTCTTACGGAAAAATGAACACCCTTATTAACATCATATCCACTGCTCCCACAAAGGACGCCGATGGTTTTGTTAATAATGGTGATACCATTGTGACTTCGGTCAGAGCATATTTTGAGCAAAAGAATTCTACTGAAAAGTGGCGTAATATGGCTCAATCAAGTGAGGTTAACGCTTTGTTTCGGCTTCGGTGTATTCCAAACTTGGATCTCACAAATCGTCATATTATTTTATGTGAGGGCAAGAGATATAACATTTATTCGGTAGAAAACATTAAAAACCGAAAAATGTATCTTGAGGTATTGGCGCAGGGAAACTCTGAGGTGGTGAGTAAAGATGGCTAAAGCGGATTTTAAACTGCCCGAGGACTTTCTTCTTAAGGTTTCAAAGCTGTCAGATAAAACAGACGAAATAATACCGAAGGTTCTTGAAGCAGGTGCTGAGGTTGTGTATTCCAAGGTGAAAAGCAATCTCTCCTCTGTTGTAGGCAAAGGCACCAAAGTTGAAAGTCGGTCTACAGGAGAACTTGAATCGGCACTTGGCGTTTCACCTGCTAAGCAGGACAGGAGCGGTGATTTCAATGTAAAAATAGGTTTTAAAGAACCTCGTTCCGATGGTGGTAGCAACGCCAAAATCGCCAACATCCTCGAGCATGGAAAGCACGGTCAGCCGCCAAAACCATTCTTGAAGCCCGCAAAAAGCAAGACAAAGAATGACTGTATTGCGGCTATGACCGACAAACTGGAAAGTGAGATGGAAAAGCTATGAGCATATTATCTGAACTCAACACTTTGTTAGACACAGCAAATATTCCTGTAGAAACAGGTGTGTTCAGCGGTGTCCCTCCTGATGAATATGTAGTGCTGACACCTCTATCCGATGATTTTGCTGTGTTCGGAGATAACAAACCGCTGCTTGAGGTGCAGGAAGTCAGGCTCTCGCTTTTTAGTAAAAACAACTATATACAAAGAAAAAATCAGCTTGTGAGGTTGCTCCTACAGGCTGATTTTGTTATTACCGACCGCAGATATATCGGGCATGAAAATGATACCGGTTATCACCACTTTTGCATTGACGTTGCAAAAGAATATGAAATGGAGGAATAAAGCATGGCACAGATAGGACTGAAATATTTAATCTGCTCAAAGCTGACAGAAACGGATTCTGCCGCCACCTATGGCACAGGTCTTGTAATGTCAAAGGCGATAAAAGTAGATTTATCCATTGAGATCAATGAGGGTAAGCTGTATGCGGATGACCAGATTGTCGAGAACATCAAGGAATTTAAATCCGGAAAGCTGACCCTAAACGGCGACCACATAAGCTATGAAACTCAGAGCCTTATTTTAGGGCACACCTTACAGGATATCGACTCCGGCCCGAACAAAAAGATGGTTGCCAAAGGCGAAGATGACGGTGCTTTTGTGGGTATCGGCTTTTATGCCACGACCATTAACGGAGGTGTCCGTAAATACAGAGCCATTTGGTTTACCAAGGTTAAGTTCGGTATTCCGGGCGAGAGCCTTGAAACAAAAGGCGACGCTATCAATTTCCAGACGCCGACCATTGAAGGTACTATCCTGACCGATATAACCGGAACATGGAAGGTTGAGGCTACCTTTGCTACGGAAGCAGAAGCCAAAGCATGGCTCGGTGAGCTTGCTGGCATAGAAACCTCGGGAGGTACGAGCGAATGATTGATAATGACAGAGCAGCAATTATTAAAATCGGCGGCATAGAATACACTCTTGTTCTGACCACTAAAGCCACAAAGGAGATAGCTAAGCGTTACGGCGGACTGCAAAATCTCGGTGAAAAGCTCATGAAATCCGAGAACTTTGAAATGGCGCTTGATGAGGTTGTGTGGCTTCTAACCCTTCTCGCCAATCAGAGTGTTTTGATACACAACCTTCAAAACGCCGATAAAAAGCAGCTGCTAACGGAAGAAACAGTGGAACTGCTCACCTCGCCGCTTGAGCTTGCCGACTACAAAAATGCCATTATGGAAGCTATGTTTAAAGGCACGAAGCGAAATATTGAGAGTGAGGAAACAGATGCACCAAAAAACGTGAAAGTCGAGTAAGTGACGAAGAGTTATTTACTCGACTTTTGTATTACGCAACAGTTCATCTAAACCGCAGTGAATCGGAATTCTGGCTGATGCCTATGGGACAGTTGCTTGATTTATGGGCTTGCCACAAGCAATTTAACGGTCTTGAAAAACCGAAACGCGAATGGACAATTGATGAGATTTTGCCGATTTAGAGGGAGGTGATGCATAAATGGCAGATAAATTCGGACTAAAAATCGGTGTTGAGGGTGAAAAGGAATTTAAAAACGCTCTGCGGGACATAAACCAGTCCTTTAAGGTTTTAGGCAGTGAAATGAAGCTGGTATCCTCGCAGTTTGATAAACAGGATAAAAGCGTGGAGGCCATCACCGCCCGAAACAAGATACTGAATAAAGAGATTGACACGCAAAAGGATAAAATATCTACCCTTGAAAAGGCGCTTGCCAATGCATCCTCCTCTTTCGGTGAAAACGACAAACGCACACAGGCATGGGCTATTCAGCTTAACAACGCAAAAGCCGAGCTTAACGGCATGGAGCGGGAGTTAAAACAAAACGAAAAGGCTCTTGACGGTGTTGCAGACGAGTTCAACGAAGCAGAAAAGCAAGCGGATCAGTTTGGTGATGAGGTTAAGAAAACAGCCGATACGGCTGATGACGCTGGAGGTAAATTTGAGAAGCTGGGCGGTGTTCTTAAAGGTATAGGTGTTGCGCTTGGAACTGCAATGGTAGCTATCGGC
>CAYONK010000461.1:0-4264 GCA_964405285.1 uncultured Ardenticatenaceae bacterium | reverse complement strand
CCGCCCGCGCCGACCTGCGCACCCTGGTCATAGACAAAGGGCTGACGGCCGGGGCGCTCGGCATCACCGGCAAAATCAGCAACTATCCCGGCGTGCCCGGACCGGTGACCGGCGCGGAACTCGTCGAGATTATGCGAGAGCAGGCGGAATCCTTCGGCGCGACCTTCCTCACCGACAAAGTCGTTGGGGTAGACATCAAAAGCGAGCCGAAGATGGTGATGGCCGGGACCGGCGTTTTCTACGCCAAAGTGATCATCCTGGCTACTGGCTCGATGGGGCGAACGAATGCCACCCCTGGGGAAGAGGAGTTTTTGGGGCGCGGCGTGAGCTACTGCGCCACTTGCGATGGCGCGTTTTTCCGCGAGCAAGCGGTGGCGGTGATCGGCAATAACGACGAGGCGTTAGAAGAGGCGCTTTTCCTGACGAAATTTGCCGCCAACGTCCATCTGGTTGTGCCAACCCCGCAGTTGAAAGCGCGGGAGGCGTTAACTCAAGAAGCGCTGCACCATCCGAAAATCAACCCCTTGTTGGGCACGCGCCTGAAAGAGATTGTGGGCAACGGTCAGGTAAACGGGGTGTGGGTGCAGCCGCGCAGCGGCGAAGCGCAGCTTTTGCCGGTGAAAGGAGCGTTTGTCTACTTACAAGGCAGCAAGCCGATCACCGATTATCTGATGGAGCAGTTGGATACGCAGCCGGATGGATGCCTGGTGGTAGACCAGGAGATGCAGACGACGGTCTCTGGCGTGTTTGCCATCGGGGATCTGTTGTGCAGCCACATTAAGCAGGCGGTGGTAGCCGCCGCCGATGGGGTGATCGCCGCCGTAGCGGCCGACAAGTATATTCATGGCCGCAAAAACGCGCAGACGGATTGGAAGAAATAACGAACAACGGATAACGGATAACGGACAACGGAGAGTAAGGTCCGGCTTTTGTAAAAAAGCCGGACCTTTTTCGTTTCCGTGATGCTTCTATCTGGTATAATCGGCTAATCTGTTTTGACGATCAGGGGATGTCTGTATCCCTGCCAGAGGAGAGATTCATGTGGCGAGCATCAAGGACGTAGCGAAAGCGGCGGGAGTGTCCACGGCGACTGTTTCCCGGGTGTTATCCGGCAAGCCCTACGTCCGCCCGGAGGTGCAGGCGCGCGTTCGCGCGGCAGCGACGGACTTGGGGTATCGGCAGCATTTGCTTGATCCGGAAGGGCGGCCAATGCGATCCTCGACGATTGGTCTGATCGTCTCTGACATTCGCAATCCCTTTTTCACGGCCGTTAGCCGGGCTGTTGAAGATGCGGCCCATGAGAATGGTTACAGCATCTTCTTGGGCAACGCGGATGAAAATCCACAGCGGGAAGCGCATTATTTGAATTTGTTGCGGGAGCAGGGAGCGGCCGGGTTGATTTTTGCGCCAACACCGGCAACGGCCGTTCAGCTTGCCGATGTCGAACTTCCATGCCCCACAGTGATCGTGGATCAGGCAGTCGAAGCCAGCCAGGTGGATGTCGTCCTGATTGACAACGTGGCCGCAGCCCTCCGCCTGACCATCCATTTGCTCGATAATGGCTACCGGCGGATTGGCGGGCTGTTCGGCCAGGCGTCGGCGACGGGCCGGCTGCGGCGGCAGGGCATGGCCGAGGCGTTAGACGCGGCCGGGGCGCCGCTGGATGATTCGTTGATTCGTTTTGTGCCGCCGCACATCGAGACAGGGCAGGAAGCAGCCCGCGCCCTGTTGTCGCAGCCGGAACCGCCTGACGCGCTGTTGACCAGCAATAATTTATTGATGGCGGGGGCCTTGCTGGCTATCCGCGAACGACGTCTTTCCATCCCGGATGATATCGCTCTGGTTGGCTTTGATGACACGGTTTGGTCGCGTCTGGTGCAGCCGTCCATCACCCTGATCGCTCAGCCGACAGAGGATATTGGGCGAACGGCCGTTGAGCTGCTGCTGCAACGTATCGCCAACCCGAAACGGCCGTCGCGCCAGGTGATGCTGCAAGGGCAATTATTAGTGCGAGGCTCAAGCAGCCGGACGAACAAATAGGCAACCCATAACCAGCCTGGCAGCGACATCCCACCCGCCAGCAACCAGCAACCAAAATACCCATGACAGACATCTCCCAACTTAACCAGATACTTCAAGAAGCGGCAAAGGCGCGCGATTCGCAAGCCAACGAGGAAGCGCTGCGCCTCTATACGGAACTGATCAACCAGACGGCAGGCGGCGCGGACGATCCGGCCGTGCGGGAGATACGGTTGACGGCATTGCGGGAAAACGGCCGTTTGCACCGCCTTCTAGGTGACCAATCAACCGCCCTGGCTTGTTTCCAACAATACTACATGGATGCCGGCCGGGGCGAGCAAGCAGTAGACGGTCTGGCGCTGGTGGCCAACCAGCACAACAGCATGGGCAACTACGACGAAGCCCTCCAGGCCAGCCGCGAAGCGCTAGAGCTAACCGAGGCGCTCAATTATTCGACCGGTCGGGCCGCCGTCTTCCAGGCGCTTGGCCGCACCTACGCCCACCAGGGCCGCACCGAAGAAGCCATCGCCAACATGCAAAAAGCGTTGGCCTTGTTCCAACAAATGGGCAACCGCACCGAAGCGGCCCGCACCCACAACTGGATGGGCGTTGTCTTCATGGAGCAAGGCCAGATTGATCGCGCCATCTACTCTTTTCGCAGCGCCTTGCAAGAAGACCCCAACGTCAGCGACGTGCTGCGCAGCATTATTCTGAACAACCTGGGCGAATGCTATCAATACCTCTTCGACTTTGAACAGGCGTTGGCTCACCACCGCGAGGCCCTGGCTCTGATTCGCCAGACCCGGTTCACCACGCCGCAAGATGATCTGGTGCGGAATTTGGGCGTAGATTTGTACCGTATCGGTCAGGTGGAGGAGGGGATTGCCCATTTGAGCGACGCGCTGCAAATGGCCGAAACGGCCGGCCGCCAGGATGTTCGGATGCAAGTTCTGGATTCTTTGGCCGTCGCGGAACTGGAACGAGATCGCCCCGACGCAGCGATGCAATATGCGCAGACCTTGAAGATCGAGTCGGAAAGAATTAAAGCGCGCCATTTTCAGGCGCGGGCGCTCTATGATCTGGGTCTTTGCTATCAACATTTAGGCGAAGGCGTAGCTGCTGAACAGATGTGGCATCAGGCGCTCTTTCTGGCCCACGAAACCCAACAGCAAGGTTTGATCTGGCGGCTTCACGCCCGCCTGGCCCAGGTCGTCGGGATCGCGCCCCTGGCCGAAACGCACAACCGCATCGCCGCTGAGGTGATCGAGCAGATTGTCTACCCGATTGAAGATAACCACCTGCGCCAAAAGTTCCTCAGCGCGCCAGAGGTGAAAGCCGTTTTAGAAACATATTTGGCAGCTTCCTCGTAGGAACCTGTCGTGGTCCGTGGTCCGTAAACGGAATACGGAATACGTCTCATTGCTCCCTCCACCACGCTTGTAAATCACGGGTAGCGGCGGCATTGAGACGGTGGCCTGTCTCGTACTCGCCATAAGTCAGCTTTGCTCCGGCGGCTTCCAACGTGGTGGCGCAGGCGCGGGCGCGTTCATGGGGGATGAGCGGGTCTTCCTTGCCCACCGCCATGAAGATGGGGAGGTCGCGTAAAACGGCCGTTTCCTCCTCGCCGCACCCCTCCGGCAAAAAACCCACCAACCCGGCAATCCCTTGCACCAATCCCGGCTGCCGCATCGCCACGGCGTAAGCCAGCGCCGCCCCCTGGCTGAAACCCATCAGGTAGATTCGTTCTGGATCGGCCTGGTAAAGGGTGGGGAGGGCGCGGATGAAGCGGGTAACGGCCGTTACCGCCTCATCGAACTCCGGCAGCGCCGGCCATTCATCTTGCCCGCGAGGATGCCAGGCATACCCGCCATCCCGGTCTGGTTTGATGGCACGCGGGGCAACTTGCAGCCAGGGGGCTGGCAGCGTTCGGGCGAACACCCACATCACGTTTTCGTCGCCAGAACGGCCGTGGAGCAGAACGACTGTGGTAAACGGCCCATCGCCCGCTGGCTGCCAGACGCGATGGATCAAGCCAGCCTGATTGATGACGCTGATGGTTGTGACAAGTTTTGGTGGAGAAATGATTTTGGCCATAATAAAAAAATGAGGTGGCGAACTAACGGGCGTTAGTCCGACCACCTCTGGGGGGGGAGCCAAATAAACTATATCACCTTTCGGTACTATCGTCAATAATCCAGATCAAGAGATTTTAATTTTCTTTTTCGGGCCACAATGAAGGAAGATT
>CAYONK010000460.1:0-4307 GCA_964405285.1 uncultured Ardenticatenaceae bacterium | reverse complement strand
ATTGTTAACCGTTACCCCCCTGTCCAGGGAGCCAAATCGTTGTAGTTGTAACCCGTGAGAAACGCGCCGCCTACCCAACCGGAACGGCCGTCAGGCAAGGAGACCTGCACCCAACCACCGCTGCGATAGCCGGTCAGGTTGACAGTCTGGCCGCCTGTCAGATGGGCAATTGGCTCGAACTCCATGCCGGGTCCGCTGCGCACGTTCAAAATCCGGGCATTGATCACTGTCGCCGTCAAATCATCGCCGGTTCCGGTCGCTGGTGGCGCAGGCTGGCCGGAAACAGGAACCGTCCCGCCATTTTCTGCGTTGACCACCAGGCGGGCTTCCGCCAGCCCCACATCCTCAAAAAATTCCAGGCGTAGCGATGTCGGGCCGCCGGGCAGCGTCAGCACATTGGCCCATTCCTTCACCTGATAGGGGTCTTGCCAGCGGTCAATAATGAGTTGATCGTTGACCCAAAGACGCACGCCGCCATCTACAAAAGTGGTGAATCGGTAACGGCCGGCCGGGAAATCAGGTGTTGCCGTCCAGCGCACCGAGAAGCGGTCGGCGTTGACGACATTTGGCTCCGGCGAACTGGACCCCCAGATGTGGTTGATTTCCGCTTCCTGACGCACCAAAACGGGCGACCCTTCCAGATTGGTGTTGTTATAGTAGGTGGCTTGCCAGGGGAAAACGGCCGTTGCCTGCCCAGGCGTTGGCGCGACTGGCGCGGTGGGGCCAGTGATCCGCTCCCAGGAGAGGCGAACGAGCGCCTGCTGCGTATTCTCATAATACTCCAGCCGCACCGGCACGGCCCCGCCAGACAGGGCCACATCAGCCACATACGTCGTTGCCGTCTGATCGCGCCAGCGGTCTACAACCAGTTGATTGTTCACCCACAAGCGCACCCCATCATCGCTGGTGACAGTAAAACGATACGTGCCCGGCTCCAACGACAACGACCGCGTCCAGCGGACGGAGAAATTGTCGGCATTGATCCCGCTGGCCGGGCTGCCATACCCCCAGTCAAAATTAATGGCCCCATCGTCACGCACCAGGGCTGGTTGACCTAGCAGCTCTTTGTTGTTGAAATACTCACCGCGCCAATTCGGCGTCGTCATGGCTCCGGCCAAAGCCCATGAAAATTGGGCGATTGCCCCGCCAGTCGCTTCATAATACTCCACCCGCAGGTGATGGTCGCCAGCGGACAGATAGCGGTCAACGGTGATCGTGTGAACCTGGCTGTCATTCCAGGAATTGATGATCAGTGTATCATCCAGCCAGACGCGCATCCCGTCATCCATGGTGGCGGTGAAGCGATAGACGCCGGAGGTGTTGAAGTAAACGGTGCGCGTCCAGCGGGCAGAGAAGCCATCAACCGGGATATTCTCGGCCGGTGAGCCATCGTTCCAGATATGGTTAATCTGGGCCTCATGCCGCACCAGCAGCGGATCGCCGGAGAGATTGGGATTGGCCCAGTATTGGGCAAACCATTGATCATCGGCGGCGTGAACGGCCGTTGAGACAGTAAACAAAATGAGGGTAGCGGCCAACCAGAACAGGCCCCTTAGCCCCCGCCAGGCTTGTTGATCATACGTTTTCATGGTCATAACACTCCTCTCCGCAAGACTGCGGCAAAAATCCCGGCCTGATCCAGGCAAAGTTTCCGCCACACTGCCACGGAAAACCACTTCTTTACAGTACAGGCATCGCTTCTGGATTATACTACAAGGTCAGAGCAGGATACCTGACTATTCCCTTCCTTTTAGCGCACCCACACCCTCTACCGATTCAATCAATCGCCATCTTGCACAGGTTTTGTTAATATATATTCATGATTTTTGATTGATCCACGGCACCAAACATGCTACAGTATGGGCAAATGTGAAAAAGAGAACAAAGCGGGTGGGGATTGGGAAATGGAGATTGGAGATTAGGCCAATCTCGAATCTCTAATCTCCAATCTCTAAATCTCCCCCTCCTCCGCACAAAGGCCGATATGATACAAATCAAACAACTCAGCAAATTTTTTGACGAGGGCGGGCAGCGGCGGCAGGTCTTGGACCGGGTGACGCTGACGGTAGACGAGGGGCAGTTTATCGCCCTCCTGGGGCGCAGCGGGAGCGGCAAAAGCACCCTGCTCAACCTGATCAGCGGCATCGAAAAGCCGGACGGCGGCGACATTCATGTCAACGGCGTCACCATCACCCAACTGCGCGAACGGGAACGGACCCTCTTCCGCCGCGACCATATCGGCTTTGTCTTCCAATTTTTCAACCTCATCCCGACGCTGACGGTGCTGGAAAATGTGACGCTGCCGCAGGAGTTGGCGGGGAAGAAGGAAACGGCCGTCCGCGACCACGCCCTCCATCTCCTCGACCAGGTGGGGCTGGCCGACCGGCGCGACGCCTTCCCCGACAAACTCTCCGGCGGCGAGCAGCAGCGCGTCGCCATCGCCCGCGCTCTGGCCCACGACCCCCTGCTCGTCCTGGCCGACGAACCGACCGGCAACCTGGACGAAGAGACCGGCGAACGCATCCTCAACCTGCTCATCAGCCTGACACGCGGCGCGGGCAAAACGTTGATCATGGCCACCCACAGCCCCGATGTCGTGCCCTATGCGGATAGAGTGGTGGAAGTGCATAACGGCCGTTTGGTAGAAAACAAGTTGGATGGTTTGTTAGTTGGTTAGTTCGCTCCAACCAACCCAACCAACCCCTCCAACCCAACCAACCATCCCATGACCCAATCCCAAATCCCAAATCCCAAATCCCAAATCTCCTCCCTCCCCCTCTTCCGCCTCGCCTGGCGGCGGCTGCGACGACGGCCGTTGCAATACATCCTGCTCATCGTCGGCGTGGCCATCGGCGTGGCGATGATGGTCAGCATAGACCTGGCCAACGGCAGCGCCCAACGCGCCTTCCAACTCTCCACCGACGCCATCACCGGCAAAGCGACCCATCGGCTGGTGGGGCCGCCGACCGGCTTTGAAGAACAAGTTTATGCCCAGTTGAAGACGGGAAATGGTCAATCGTCAATTGTCAATCGTCAATTGTCAATTGTTTCCGCGCCCATCGTAGAGGATTATTTGACAGTGCCGGAGTTGGATGGGCAGTTGCTGCGGTTGGTGGGGATTGATCCCTTTGCCGAGCCGCCGTTCCGCGATTATTTTGCGCCGCAAGAGGGCAATGCCGGGCTGGAAGGGCTGATCGCCTTCCTCACCGTGCCCAACAGCGTCATCCTCTCGCAAGACGTGGCCGACGAATATGGTCTGGCCCTGGGCGATACCATCACCCTCAACCGCTCCGGCCAATTCACCACCGCCACAATCGCCGGGCTGCTGCAACCGGCCGACGACATCAGCCGCCGCGCTCTGGCTGGCGTCCTCTTCACCGACATCGCCTCGGCGCAAGAGATTTTGGGCATGGTCGGCCGCCTCAGCCGGATAGACCTGATCAGCGACGACGAGGCGGCGCTGGCCGCCCTGGAAGCCACCCTGCCGCCGGGCGTGCGCCTGGAAACGGCGGCGGCGCGCGGCAACGCCATCCGCCAAATGACCGCCGCCTTCGAGCTAAACCTCTCCGCCCTCAGCCTGCTGGCCCTGGTGGTGGGCATGTTCCTGATTTACAACACGGTGACGTTTAGCGTGGTGCAAAGACGGCCGTTATTCGGCATATTACGCTGTCTCGGCGTCACCGGCGGGCAGTTGTTCGCTCTGATCATGGTTGAAGCGGCCGTGCTGGCCCTGGTCGGTTCGCTGTTGGGGCTGGGATTGGGCGTCATCCTGGGGCGGGGGATCGTCGGCCTCATCACCCAGACCATCAACGATTTCTACTTCGTCGTCAACGTGCGCGGCGTAGACGTGCCGCCTTTCACCCTGGTCAAAGGGGTGGTCGTCGGCGTGGCCGCCGCCCTCTTCGCCGCCCTTTTGCCCGCCTGGGAAGCGCTGCGCACCGCCCCCAACGCCTCGCTCAAACGCTCCAATCTGGAGAGCGGGGCGCGGCGATTGCTCCCCTGGCTGGCCCTGGCCTGGCTCATCCTGACCTTGCTCGGCGGGCTGCTGCTGGCCGTGCGCGGCAATCTGGTCATCACCTTTGGCGGGTTGTTCGCCGTGTTGATCGGCGCCGCCCTGCTCACCCCGCCGCTGACGGTCGCCCTGATGCGCCTGATCGCCCCGCTCAGCCAACGGGCGGTCGGGGTGATTGGGCGGATGGCCCCGCGCGACATCGTGCGCTCCCTCAGCCGGACCTCGGTGGCGGTGGCCGCCTTGATGACGGCCGTTTCTGTCGTCGTTGGCGTCTCCATCATGATCGGCTCCTTCC
>CAYONK010000459.1:0-4324 GCA_964405285.1 uncultured Ardenticatenaceae bacterium | reverse complement strand
CGCAGGGGGTTTTGCTCTTTCAGGAGCAAGTTTTGCGTGTAGCCACTGAGAGAGCTGGGCTGAGTTGGGCGCAGGCAGACCATTTGCGGCGGGGGATGAGCAAGTTTCAGGCGCGGGAGATGGCGGCGCTGCGGCTGGCCTTTTTGCATGGCTGCCAGCGCCCCGCGCCGGACGGCCTGGCCTTCAGCCCGGAGCAGGCGGCGACGCTGTGGGAGCAGGTGATGGCCTTCGCCGGGTATGGCTTCAATCAAGGCCACGCCACCGCCTACGCCGACGTCAGCTACCGTTCGGCTTATCTGAAGGCGCATTATCCGACTGAATTTCTTTGCGCCCGGCTGGCCGATCACGGCGGCTTCCACCACCCGGCCATTTATCTGGCCGAAGCGCGGCGCTTGGGGATTGGGGTGCGGCCGCCGCAGGTGAATTTCAGCGAATGGTCAATTGTTAATCGTCAATGGTCAATGGTCAACGGCGAATCGTCAATCGTCAATCGTCAATCGTCAATTTCCTTTCTCGGTTTGGGGCAGGTGCGGGAACTGCGGCGGGAGTCGGTGCGGGGGATTGTGGGCAAACGGCCGTTTTCCTCCCTCGCCGACCTGCTAGAACGGGTTCCGCTGCAACAGAAGGAGATCAATCACCTCATCCGCTGCGGCGCGTTGGATGGTCTGGGCGAGAGCCGGGCGGCCTTACTGTCCGAAGCGGACGAGATAACGCGGGCGGGCAGCGCCCGGCAGATGACCTTTGCTTTTGCCCGGCAAACGGCCGTTTCTCCCGAATCCCCCGCCGACCGCCTGGCCTGGGAACTGGAACTGCTTGGCCTGCCCATCTCCGTCCATCCGACGGAATTGGTGCAACCGCCGCCTGGAGCCAACCATTGCCCCATCCGCCAGCTGCCGCAAAGCCGGGGCCAACTCGTCACCCTCGTCGGGACGCGCCTGCCGGGTTGGACCGGGGGCAAGGGCTTTTTCTTCGACGATGGCGACGACTATGTGATTGTGCAGGGGTTGGAGAAGGGGGATCTGCCGTTGTGGGAGGGGGTGGTGGTGAACGGCCGTTATCGTCAGGACGAATGGGGCGGTGGGTGGTTTCAGGTTGTCACCAAACCGTAGAACTGGCCCCATAATTCGCCAAACCTTTTACAAAAATCAACCCATAACCCAAAGGAGTTGTCATGAGCGTGCAGACACAGGTCATTGAGTTTCCCACGAAGGGAAATGCGGATATTTTGGACATTACCAACGAGGTGGTGATGGGGGTGCAGCAATCTGGGCTGCGTCAGGGGGTGGTGACGTTATTTTCGCCGTCGGCGACTAGCAGCGTCACCACAATTGAGTACGAATCCGGCTGCTTGCGCGATTTGCGCCGGCTCTTCGACGAAATAGCCGATCCGGCTCAAGAATATGCCCACAATGCGCGCTGGGGAGATGGCAATGGGCACAGCCACGTGCGGGCCGCATTGTTGGGGCCGTCGTTGAGCGTGCCGTTTGTAGACGGCCGTCTTACCCTCGGCGCCTGGCAGCAGATCATCTTCATAGATTTCGACAACCGCCCCCGGAGACGGGAGTTGGTGATGCAGATTATGGGAGAGTAGGGGAGCAGGGGAGCAGAGGGGCAGGGGAGCAACAAACTCTCCCTATCTCCCCCGCTCCCGATCTCCCCTGGCTCCCCTGCTATTCTTCCAGTCCGGACAGGCGGAGGAGCTGCTCCAACACCTGTTCTAGCGCGTCCAGCTCCGCCCCATAGGTCGCCCAGTCGCCATTGCGCTGCGCCTGTTCGGCCGCCTGATAGTGGCGGCTGGCCGCCAGGATCAATTCTTCCATTGAGCCATCCAATGGTACGACTACCGGACTGGTGGTTGGGGGCGTCACCACAGGCTGTTCGATAATTTCCCCGGCGAGGATGTCGCCATCATCCGCGATGAGGATCTGGCCGGGCGCTTCGCGTAATAACGCTGCTAACGATTGTCCGATGGTCGGCTGCATACTGATGCGGCTGTCGGTTGCCACGATCACCCGGCGTAATTCTGGCAGGGCGCTCGTCGCCGACAAGAGGTAAACCGGCTCTACGTAGAGGAAGCTCTCGCCGACCGGGATGACGATGAGATTACCCCGGATCACCCGCGAACCACTTTGGTCCCACAGAGAAAATTGCTGGGCAATTTGCGGATCCTGATCAATGCGGGCTTCCATTTGCAGCGGGCCAAAGACCAATTCTTGCTTGGGCAGTTCGTAGACGACCAATTCGCCATAGTTGGGGGGATCGCTGCGGGCGGCCATCCAGGCAATCATATTTGTCTTCCCGGCGGGAGTTACCGGCTGGATGAGGAGGAATTCCGGTTCATTGGAACCTGGCAAGGGCATGATGACGTAATAGGGTTCCATCACCTGCTCTTTGCCGTCAAAAATCTCGTTTGGAATGCGCCACAGGTCTTCCTGATTGTAGAAGACACGCTCATCGGTCATGTGGTAGGCCAGATATTGCTGCGTTTGCAGCTTAAAGAGCGTTTCAGGATAGCGCAAATGGCTTATCAGGTCTTCCGGCATGGCGGACAATGGTTGGAAGAGGGAGGGGAAAGCGCCAGCATAAGCCTGGATGATGGGATCGTCCGGTTCAACCAGATAAAAGGTCACTGTGCCGTTGTAGGCGTCTACAGTGATTTTTACCGAGTTACGGATGTAATTCAGGCCAGGTTGAGCCGGGGTTGAATAGGGGAATTTATCGCTGATGGTGTAGGCGTCGAGAATCCAGAAGAGGCGGCCGTCTTCGCGCACTACAATGTACGGGTCGCGGTCTAGGGAGAGGAAGGGGGCGATCTTCGTCACCCGTTCGCGCACGGTGCGGTAGAGCATGGCCCGTGTGTTGCTGTCAATTTCGTCGCTCAGAACGACGTTGGCGTCAGCCAGGCGCAAGGCGAACGCCGCCCGTTTCAAGAAGGAATCAATCGGCACGCCGCCAGTTCCTTCGTAGATGGTGCTGACGTTTTCGGTGCCGCTAGGATAGCTGAAACTGGGGCGGGTGTTGCTTACGAAGACCACGTCAGGCATTAGCTCCCCATAATAGATCTCCGGGCGGGTGATCTGGATGTCTGGGACGACGCTGACGGGCGGTAAATCCTGGACAAAGAAGCGCGGCTGCCCTTCGCTGGTGGTTTCGTTAACCGGGTTCATGACCACGCCGAAGCCGTGGGTGAACTCCAGGCTGCGATTCACCCAGGTGGGGTTGTTGAGGTTCGCTTTGTTCAGTTCGCGGGCAGCCAGCATCACCTGGCGGAGTTCGCCGTTGATCCGGTAGCGATCAATGTCTACTTCGCTGAATTGGTAATAGGGGCGCAATGCCTGAAGCTGTTCATAGGTTCGTTGCAGCAGGCGATAATCCCAGATGCGGATGTTGCGCAGAATGGTGGCGGTCTGCTCGTCTCCTAATACCTCTTCTGTCAGGGGTTCGACGGAGCCGAGGGGGCGGATGGTCACGTCGTCCAGGTCGAAGGCGAGGCGGGTGAATTGGATGTTGTTGGCGATAAACGGCCGTTCCCGTTCCAACTCATTCGGCTCCACCACGTACCGCTGGAGCAGGCCCGGATACAGCCCGCCTAGCACAATCGTGGCTAACAGCCATAAACCACCGGTCGCCAATAACGGCCGTAGCGTAAACCGGAAAACGTTCAACAAAGCGACCAGCGCGGCCAGCGCCATGAAAAGCAACTGCGCCCGCAGCGCCCACAAACGGGCGTTGGCGTCCGTATAGGTCACACCCGGCACGGCCCCACCCTGCGAATAGAGCAACTGATACATTCCCAGCCAATGCCCCACCGCCCAGGTTGCTAACAAGAAGAAAAGCAGCAGCGCCACATGCTGCCGCAAAGCGGGAATGGTCTGAGGCCGCCAACGGCCTTGTTGGATACCCGGCAAATTGTTGCCCACGTACAGCAGCAGCACGCCACCCACCGTCAGAAAGAGCAGCGAACTCAGCCAGCTTTGCAAGAATTGATAGATGGGCAGCACAAACAGGTAAAAGCTAACCTCCTGATTGAAAATCGGGTCGCTGATGCCATAGGAGACGCGGTTGATGTACAGAAGAAATTCTTCCCACTGGCTGGCCATGCCGGAAGCAAACCCAAGCGCAAGAAAAGCGGCCACGCCCCATATCACCCACTCCGCGCCGGGGATTTTCAGGAGTTGCGGCTGCATCGGCGGGGTGGTTTGGATGGCCCGCTGGCGGGCAACGCGCCAGTTCAGCCCCAAGATGGCGAAGGAAACGACCAGACCGATCAGGAAAAGGCCGACGCGCCAGAAAAATTGGGTCAGCCAGACGCTTACGTAAGATA
>CAYONK010000458.1:0-4328 GCA_964405285.1 uncultured Ardenticatenaceae bacterium | reverse complement strand
GGTATGCCACGCCGATGGATTTGGAGCGGACGGAGGAAAACGGCCGTCTACCCCTCGCCGACGCCAGCAAAGTCAGCGACCGGGCCAAAAAGCGCGGCCTCGACCAGATCGGCACGTTGGGGGCGGGCAACCACTTCATCGAAGTAGACGTGGTGGACGAGATTTTCTACGACGAGGCAGCACAGCGCATGGGCCTCTTCCCCGGCCAGATTGTGGTGCAAATCCACTGCGGCTCACGTGGCTTCGGCCACCAGATCTGCACCGATTATGTAAAACGCTTCCAGCAGTCGGTCCACAAATACGGCATCAAACTGCCCGACCGGGAACTGGTTTGCGCCCCCCTCAGCAGCCCCGAAGGGCAAGATTACCTGGCAGCGATGCAGGCGGCGGCCAATTACGCCTTCGTCAACCGGCAAGTCCTCACCCACCTGATTCGGGAGAGCTTCACCCAAGTTTTCGCCGGGACCGGCCTCAAGCCGACGGTCTATCAGGTGTACGACATCGCCCACAACATGGCGAAGATTGAGGAGCATGAGGTAGACGGCCGCAAAATGAAGGTCTGCGTCCATCGCAAAGGGGCGACTCGCGCCTTTGGCCCCGGTTCACCCGTTTTGCCCGATGTGTATCGGGACATCGGCCAGCCGGTGCTGGTCCCCGGTTCGATGGGCACGGCCAGTTGGGTGTTAGTCGGCACGGAGAAATCTATGGCGCAGAGCTTCGGCTCCACCTGCCACGGCGCCGGCCGCACCATGAGCCGCAGCCAGGCCAAGCGCACCATTCGCGGCGACGAACTGCGCGAGGAGCTAGAGGCGGGCGGCATCCATGTCCGCGCTGGCAGCCTGCCCGGTCTGGCGGAAGAGGCTCCATCGGCCTATAAAGATGTGGATCGGGTGATTGAGGTGGTGCATGGGGCGGGCATCGCCCGCAAGGTGGCCCGGCTTGTGCCGGTGGCGGTGGTGAAAGGCTAGTTATCGGTTGCTTAGCCTCCGCCGCGCAGGAGTTTGAGGTGGAGGCGGTGTTGGAATTGGTCGAGGGCCTCCGGCGCGACGTTGGCCTGGAAGTGAATCTGGCCGACGACGAGGGCGCCAAGCTGGTAATCTTCGATTTGCTGCACAGTGGCGGTCCAGTGGGGGTGGGTGTAACGGCCGTTTCCCTCACCCACACCCCCCATCTCCTGCAAATACTCTCCCATTAACCAGGCCGGGATGCCGCGAATGACGCGGTCTATCGTCACCATATCAACCGCCGCCAACGGCCGGGAAGATATTGACCACGTCGGTCGGTTTGATGGCGGTGTCTAGACCGTTTTCCAGATAGGGGGCGTCACGGCCGTTGACAAAGACGTGGACGTGCCGGTAAAGCTGTCCATTTTCGTCCAACAGTTCCGCCCGCATCGGTGGGAAGCGGGTGACAACAATCTCGACCAGGTCCATAACGGCCGTTCCCTCAGGAATCTCAAACTCCACCGTCTTCTGCCCCGTTATTTGTCGTAATGTGGCAAAAAAATTGATTTTCATAAAGCCATCCTCATGTAAGATTTTGGCTCACCCTTGTTTTGTAATCCGTATTCCGTAACCCGTATTCCGTGTTCCGTATTCCTTGTTCACATTATCAGCGGGCAACGGGCAACGGGCAACAGATTACGGCTCACGCCTCACGTCTCCGCTGCCCTTCGCCAGACGCCAACAAACAGGTCTTCCGTCAGCACCGGCGGTAAGCCTAATCTGCGCGTCAGGCGCGAGACGCGCCAGGGATGATCGTAGTAATGCGACTCAATCAGTTGAAAACCATATGGCCGCAATTGGGCGCTGAGGCGGCGCGGCGTGGTGAAATGGTAAATGTGGGCATACAACGGAAAACCACGTCCTAGACGGTATTTAAGCCGTTGATACTGCCGGTTCAGGCAAAGCGCATTGGGCATGGAGAGAAACATCAGCCCTCCAGGGCGGGTTAGTCGGGCCAAAAGAGCGAACATGGCTTCTAAATCGTCAATATACTCCAACACACTGGAAGCCAAAAGCAAATCAGCCGGTTCTAACGGAATGCCGTTCAAGGCTGGCAACACACCCTGGTGAAAGGTCAGGTTCGTCAATTCTTGCTCCGCCTGCCTTTGGCGGCAAAGGGTCAGCATCTCCGCTGAGCCATCGACCGCGCTCACCTGAACCCCTTTTTGCGCCAGGTAAAAACTGAAAATGCCGGACCCGCAACCAAGATCAACGGCCGTTTGCCCCTCAACCGCATACCGATCCAGAAGCGCCCGCCACAGCCTATCTCGCTCTTGAAAGTTCTCTTTCGTCGCGTAGTGCCGCGCAAAAGCAGTCGCCTCGTCAGAAAAGTAACCCACTGCTCCAGAACGCTTGTTTTGATCCATAATTCATTCCCTATGCGGCCCATATGGTAGTTTGCCTGCCACATCGTGTCAAGACCAGGAGAACGGCCGTTGCCACGCAGCGTGAGAAAGGACTTAGATCAGTTGACCACTGTCCCATCATCTTGCTAAAATGCTTTCACGTTCGGGGGGTTGAGCTTTTTTCCGTATTTTCTTCAGGCAGGCCAAAGGGTCCGCCGGTAAATTGCATAGGAGGTAGTAGCCTATGATCCGAGCCTGATAACGCATTCGCAGGTATTACGTCATAAAAGCGCTGCGAAGCATACCTTGTTGAAACATCAGTGGCTTTTGGGGATTGCCTGACAAACCGGTGTCTAGGAATATGCTGGCGGCTTTGGGGGCTGCTGTCGATCCAGCAATTTTTCAAGTTTTAGCGACCAGGATAAAGAAAAATGAAATCCAACAAAAGTAAAATCGTTTTATGCCTACTTTTTCTCGCCTTTTTTGTCGCCATTGCCAGCACTCAAGCCAGGAAAACGGCCGTTGCCGCAACGCCTGCATTGACTGGCAGCGGCCTCGTCTACAACGAAGCCAAAGGGGAAACGGAGCCAGCCGTCTACATCATTCAACTAGAAGGGGAACCTTTAGCCACTTACACCGGCGGCGTTGCCGATCTGGCCCCCACCAGCCCGCTGGCCACCGGATCCCGCAAGTTGGATAGTAGCAGTCCCACCAGTCTGGCCTATGAGCAACACCTGGCTGACAAGCAAGAACAATTTGTCGCCAACCTCAACGGCCTCCTCCGGCGTAATGTAGATGTCCGGTTCTATTATCGGCACGCCTACAACGGTCTGGCGGTCTTCTTATCCCCGGCAGAAGCGGCCGAAGTAGCAAAGATGGAAGGCGTGATTTTGCTCTACCGTGAGAGCGAAGAAGAGCTTCTGACCGATGCTGGCCCGGCTTTCATCGGCGCGCCAGAAATCTGGGGCGGGAGCTACACAGACAGAGGATATGCCGCCATGTTAGATGGCGGGCAGGAAGTACCGCCAAACAGCTCCACCGCCACCGGAACAGGCACTTTTAGCTACAATCTCCTGACCAAAGAGCTAACCTGGGACATTTCCCACAACATTGCTACGCCAACTGCCGCCCACATCCACTCTGGAGCTGCAGGCGTCAACGGCCCCATTCAGGTAGGGCTAGACCACACCCAAAATCCAATGGTCGGCTCGGCCACCTTGACAGAAGCGCAACAAGGGCTGTTGGTAAACCAGGAACTTTACGTCAACATCCACACGGCCGCTTTCCCCGGCGGTGAGATACGCGGCCAGATCGTCCCTACCGGCACGATGGGCGAAGGGATCATCATTGGTGTCATTGACTCTGGCATCAATGCCGGGCACCCTTCCTTCGCTGAAGTTGGCGGGGATGGGTACATCCACACCAACCCCTACGGGTCTGGCAATTATGTGGGTTACTGTGTGGCTAATCCCAGTTTTTGTAACGACAAGCTGATTGGCGCGTGGGCCTTCCACCCCTCGGCAACCGATCCTGGTGATACGGATGGACATGGCACCCATACCGCTTCGACGGCCGGCGGCAATTTCCTGGAAAGCCCCGTCTTGTTCGCGCCCACAGCCACCTACACCTTCACGGCCGTTTCCGGCGTAGCCCCCCATGCCAACATCATCGCCTACCGGGTCTGTTTGCCCTCCTGCCCCACGTCTGCCACGACGGCCGCAGTGAATCAGGCGGTGATTGACGGCGTAGACGTAACCAACTACTCCATCAGTGGCGGGGCGAATCCATACGTTGAGACAACGGCCGTTGCCTTCCGCAATGCCGTCGCCGCCGGTATCCTCCCGGCCAATTCCGCCGGAAACAGCGGACCAGGCGCAGCGACAGTTGGGCACCAAGGCCCCTGGATCATGACTGTGGCCGCCAGCACCCATAATCGAGCTATCCTAAACTCTGTCGTAGACCTCAGCAGCAGCAATGG
>CAYONK010000457.1:278-4335 GCA_964405285.1 uncultured Ardenticatenaceae bacterium | reverse complement strand
CGCATGAAATGGATGCCTAACCCACCTACCTGGAGATCGTTCGGCGCGGAGGTGGCGGAGAAGTCGCTGAAGTCGGGGGAGGCAATGTCGTTGGGGTTAAAGGAACGGCCGTTGTCGTACAAAGAGACAGCGAAATAATCGCTATTCACCCACCAATGAACCTCAATATCGCCGATGCCCTCGCCACCATACGCATGTTCGATGATATTGGTGCAGGCTTCGTCACAGGCCAGTTCAACGTGGAAGATTGCGCTGTCGTCTAAGCCAGCCGCCCGCGCACCTTCTACCACGAATTCACAAATATCGTGTACGTTGCTGTAACGACCCCGTACCGTAAGGACGTGTTTATCAACCATACCCGCACAAATCGTCAGCGTCTGGCGGTGTCTGCCACACACCAGTCGCCCGGCGACAGTGAGCTAAAAGCTCCCTACGGCAGCCGTCAGATCGTCATACGTCTCAAACAAGGGTAAGAGACCGGCCAGAGAAAATACTTCTGCCACGCGCTCCGAGGGGGTCGCCACCCGCACGTCGCCGCGTTTCTTCTTCGCCTCGCGCAAGGCAGAGACGATGGCGCGTAACCCGGCGCTGCTCATATATTCCACGCCAGATAGTTCCATTATCAGGTTGGCCGTTTCATTGTCGAGCAGGTTCTTCAGCGTGTTATCTAATTCGTTTGCGTTGCTGCTGTCAATGCGCCCAACAAGCGTGACAACTGAGCAGCGCTTGTGATTGTCTACCGTGATCTTGAGTTCTGATTCACTCATGGTCGTTCCTCCTTGCAGATAGGTAGCAGGTTAATTGGCGAGATTATACCACAAAGTATCTGGTGAACAGTGCCGGTATTTTGGAGCAGCAATTCTCAATTTAACAAGCAAGGTGTCATGCTGAGGTCCTCCGAAGCATCCCGTTCCCCTGGAAAAGCTGAGGCCGTTGGGGTGCTTCGCTTCGCTCAGCATAACAGTTAAGCGTGAAAAGCGTAGAAACAAACCTGGTCATGCAAATATCAGTCCTAAATTGAGAATTGCTGCGCTCTTCGTCAGGCAGTTGGGTTAATCGAGCAGGTGGGGCGACCATCGCTGCTTATTAGACATTATTGGGATTAACCTTATGTCAAAATATCAATCCGCAGATTTCGCAGATTCACGCAGATTGAGCAGAAAAAATCTGTGGAATCTGCGTGAATCTGCGGATAAATGCTTATTACCGATAATGTCTATTTTGTTTGCCCTTTCATGATCAGATGAATATAAGCGATGAACAACAAGATGCCGCTCATGCCGACCGTAAATATCCAGCTTGTCGGTGAAGTCCAATCGAAGTCGGCGCGGGCGATCACGATAGCGACCACCATCAAAGCGACAGAGATGGCCTGCGCTTTGAGCAGATAGCGGGCGCTGGCCCAACTGCCGTCGTAGGCCATCCCCAAGCCCACCAGTCCGGGCAGGATAAACATGGCGGCCATCATCCGGGCAGTCAGCGGCGTCAGCGTCCAGGGCCAGGTAGAGATCATCACGTTGGGCGTAAACAACAATATCACGGCGGCGATGGTCAAAACGACGCCCATAATGCCGAGCAATTGGCGAACGAGTTTGGGCAGTTCGCCTTCGCGTGGTAGGGGGGCGTCGGCCGTCTGTTTGTGGTTACGTCGCCAGAGAATGGGTAGAAATAGGGGCACTGTCAGATAAAGCAGCGCCCAAACCCAAAAGGTCCACCGCTCATGAATAAACCGGTCCCAATGGATCAGCGTAGCGATGCCTAGCGTGCCAGCAAAGGCGGAAATGGGCAAAAAACCGAGCCAGACGTGCCGCCATTGCCTGGAAATTAGCACAATCGAGAAAAAATAAACCCCGCCGAGGTAGGTGGCTCCGAGCATCATAGAGGACATAAGCGGCCGTATTGGCCAGGCAAAATGGTTGATGCCTACTTCGGGCAGTAGATAGAGGATGGTAAAGGCGACGAATAACACTGGCACAAGCAGGGCAGCCAGAACGAGCAGCGCAGGCTGCACTGGAATGTTGTGATTAGACGAATCAGTTATCATATTCTCCTTAAGATAGGCACCAGCCTCTATATCATTGAACTTTTGTTTGTGGGGACGGGGTGTTCATGAAGTCTTGATTGATTTTACTCAAACAAGCGGAATTTGAGAAGGTGAATGTTGATCATGTTGCCAGGCAAGGAGTAACAAGCAACGGATAACGAAGAACAGATAACAATCAACGGATAACGGATAACGGTTAACGACGGGGGTGGGTGGTGATGACGACGGGCAGGGCGGAGAAGGCGGGGATTTCTAGCGGGGTTTCTCCGGCCAGGATCATGCCGGTGGAGGGGCCGCCATCCAGGTTGAAGGCCAGGCGCAGGCCCAGATCGGATTCGGCCAGGAGGCGGCTGAATTGGTGCAGGGTGAGGCTGCCCCAGGGGGCGAAGATGAAGAGCAAACGGCCGTTCTCATCTTCCCCAATCGCCGTGCGCCGCGCCGGACGGCCGTCTTCCTCCGGGAAGCCAGGCTGCCCATCCGGCCGCACCAGGATGGGGAAGGATTGCAGGGCGTAGAGGAGCGGTTCATCCGGGTTAAACGGCCGTTCCCTTAACCAACGCACCTCCGGCCCCGCCTCGCTGATCGCCAACATCCCGGCAAAATCGCCATAACTCACCCCCCTGGCCTGCCCTTCGACGATAATCAGACCGGTCGCCAGGAACTCTTCGGTGAAGTAGCCGCCATTGACCACCAGCAGCGCCCCCGTCTCCGCCTGCCCGAAGGGCAGCGCCTGGGGGGCGCCCGGCCGGTAGCCGACGCGGAAGATGAACTGCTCCGGCTCCAGGCGCAGCAGCAAGAGCCGTTCGCGGACCGTACCTTCGTCGTTGAGGAGGTGGATGGTGCGCTGCTCCAGACCGGATTGGATAGGCTGCCAGCCGGTGTCGGGGATGGGGGTGGGGGCGGTGGGGGGCGGAACGGCCGTTGTCACCTGCGTCACCATTGGCGTCGCCACCACCGGGCTGCTCTGCGGCAAAATCGGCGTCGGCGGCGCATCTACTGCAAGGCTCCCACACCCCACCAACAAACCAGCCAACAAACCAACCAACTTTCTCACCCCACCGCCGCCTCCAACGGCCGTAAAACAATCTCCGCCCGGTGAATTCGCGCCGCCAACGGGTCCAGGTCCAGGGCGGCCAACACCTCGTCAGGGCGGCCGGTCTGCCCTTCGCGCAGAGCCAGGCGCATGGTCAGCCGGGGCAGCTCTCCATCCGGCGGGGCTGGGGCCAGGTCCAGCAGCAGCGGGCGCAAATCATACGTTTTATCGCGTCGTTCGCGGGGCAGGCTTTCCGCCGCCAGCAGCGCGGCGACACGCCTTTCAAGTTCGTCTGGGGCGATAGGGTCGAGCAAGGTGACAGTGTAGCGGGCGGCAATGATGCGCGTTTGCAGAGCTGGTTCGCTCAGGGGAATCTCTTCGACGCGCCAGATTTCGATGCCGGGGGCCATTTTTGCCATCATCTGCGCCTGGGCGGTCGCCGGGTCCATCGCCTCTTGCAGCCAGATGTCGGCCATTTCACATTCGCTGGTGTAGCCGAGGGGGAGGGCGGCGGCCAGATTCATCCGGGGGCGCTGGTTGAAGCCCTGGCTGTAGGACATGGGGATGCGGGCGCGGTTGAGGGAGCGTTCCAGAGTACGCGCCAGATCGAGGTGGCCGATGAAGCGGGTGGGGCCATCTTTACGGAAGGTAAGCCGCAGTCGTTGAACGTAATTTGCTTGCATACCGTCCATTTTGCCTTAATATCTAATCTGGCACAAATTGGTGACTGGTTGCTGGTGACTGGTTGCTGGTGACTGGTTGCTGGTTGCTGGTGACTGGTTGCTGGCAATAGACCAATTACCAGCAACCAGCTACCAGCAACCAACTACCATACAAAGAGGCGCTATGAATTTGTGGAAAACCTGTAGCAGATGGGGGGTAACGGCCGTTTTCCTCCTCTTCCTTTTCTTCTCCCTGGCGGCCTGTGAACGGCCAGACCCGACGGTGGCCGGTGTGACGCCCATCCCCGTCGGGCAGAC
>CAYONK010000457.1:0-268 GCA_964405285.1 uncultured Ardenticatenaceae bacterium | reverse complement strand
GGCCGGGTGAGGTTTCTGGCGAAGGAGGGGGGAGTACGATGGTTCCGCAACGGCCGTTGCCCACCCGCGCCAGCTACACCGGCCAGCCCACCCCCGACGCCCCTCACCCCAGCTTTAGCGGCGAAGGCGGGGCGACCGCCAGCCACTTCGTCGGCGCGGGCGAGACGTTGGGCTACATCGCCCAATTGTACGGCAGCACGGTGGCTGAGTTGACGGAGCTGAACAATCTGACCAACGCCAACGTGCTGCTGGTGGGCCAGGAAATTCG
>CAYONK010000456.1:0-4336 GCA_964405285.1 uncultured Ardenticatenaceae bacterium | reverse complement strand
CTCCACACCCATTCACCCCAAAAAACACTTTTCGTTCTTGCTCCACACCCGCCCATCATGTTATTTGTGCATTAGTTCACAAAAAAGCCATTACATTTGTCACTCTTTCTACCTCCTGGCCTGTACTACAATTTATTGACTTCGACTACAGCTTTTCAGAGAATGATTTTGTAGGAGTGGGCCTTGTGACGCCCTGTGAAAGAGAAAGAGGGCAACCAAAAGGGTCGCCCCTACCGACTAAAATGTTTTTCTGAAACGTTATAGAAGAGACGCGACAAATCTAGGGGAGCATCCTTGAACAGCATGTGTTCGAGGGTGCTTTTTGTTTGTGAGAACTCGCAGCCGCCATCCGTCACCTCACCGAAAAGCATCCAAAACCGGGTCGCAGCATCGTTATAGCCTACTAAAGAAGGCCATACGCTGCCGCAACCTTCAAAAATCAGTTTAGCGAGGAGAACAAGCGATGGCCGGTCTAGACCAAGATACGCGAGACATGATTCTCGACACCTTAAGACGGTATGCGGAACGAAAATTGACCGCCGAATACCTCTTAAAACTCGACCACGAAGACCAATTCCCCCACGAAGTCCTACAAGAACTATACGACCCATCGCAGCTTGGCCTGCACCTCCTCTTCATCCCCGAAGAGTATGACGGGCTGGGCGGCGGCGCTTACGACATTTATCGCGTCTCCGAACTGATGGCCGCGATTGACCTGGGCGTGGCCACCGGTGTCTTAGCCACCTTCCTCGGCTCCGACCCCATTCGCGTCGGTGGCACGGCCGAACAAAGGGCGCATTGGATGGGCCGCATCGCCGAAGAGGCGCTGCTGATGGCCTATGGCGCCACCGAACCGCAGGCGGGCAGCGATCTGGCTTCCCTCTCCACCAAAGCCGTACCGGTGCAAGAAAACGGCGCGGTCGTTGGCTACAAAATCAGCGGGCAAAAGCAGTGGATCAGCAACGGGGCGGTGGCCGATTTATACACCATTCTCGCCCTGGCCCCCGGCGGCCCCACCTGGTTTGTGGTAGACCAGGACGCCCCCGGCTTCAGCAAAGGCAAGCCGGAAGACAAACACGGCATTCGCGCCAGCAACACGGCCGCCCTCTTCCTCGAAGATGTCTACGTCCCGGCCGACCGGTTGATTGGCGGCGTGGAGGGGCAGGGCTTGGCTCAGGCCCAGGCCGTCTTCGGCTACACTCGGCTGATGGTGGGCGCGTTCGGCCTCGGGGCGGGCTGGGAGGCGCTGCGTCGCGCCATCCGCTACTCGCAAGAGCGCATTCAGGCGGGCGCGCCGCTCAGCGAAAAGCAGGGGTATACCCACAAACTGATCGTGCCTAACGCCGCCCGGCTAGAAGCGGCCCGCAGCTACATCGAATGGGTGGCGGAACGGCTGGACAGCGAAGATGGCGAACATGGCCTGCAAACCGAAGGAGCCATCGCTAAATACATGGCGACCGAAGCGGGCAACAAAGCGGCCGAAGACGCCATTCAGGCACTTGGCGGCTACGGCTATACCAAAGAGTACATGGTGGAAAAAATCAAGCGGGACGTGCGGATCACGACGATTTACGAGGGCACGTCGGAGATTATGGAGTGGACGATTGCCCGCGACCGCTGGCAGCTTCACCTGAAATCGCGCATGGCTTTTTACAATGATTGGGCCGATCGGATGGAGGCGCTGCATAAAACGCAGCCGGAGAATGGGGCCAACTTCGCCGCCCTGGCCCTCCGCGCCCTGTCGGTGATTTTGGAGCGCTGCCGGTTGGACCGGCTGACACGGCAGCAGCATGTCTTGTTCCGGTTGGGCGAGTTGGTGGCTTATGCGGAAACGGCCGGTATCTTCGCCGAGCGCGTGGTAGACAAACCCACCCAGGCGATCAACCTGGACGTGGCGACGCGGCAGGCATTGGCCCGCATCCACGCCCGCGAAGCAGCGCTGAAAGTGGCGACCGACGGCCTGCGCTGGGCCATCGGCGCGGGGCAGACAGACCCGAACCTGGCGAATTCGCTGAACTTGCCGGGCATCTACCAGGCGCAGACCGGCCTCTTGGCGGATATGGACCAGGCAGCAGCGGCTTTGAACAAAGCCTTTTGAATTGTGAATTGTGAACGGTGAATTGTGAATGGTGAAGTGGCAGAGCCATTCACAATTCATAATTCACAATTCACAATTCATACTTCACATGGGGTGGATTATGGATTCGGCGGAAAGAGCAGTGGCGATTGTGGGGTTGGGGGCGGTGTTGCCGGATGCGTTGAACGCGCCGGCGTTTTGGCAGAACATTTTAAACAAGAAATATAGCATTCGGGATGTGCCCAACGGCCGTTGGTCCCCATCCCTCTACTACGACCCCGACCCCTATGCGCCGGACAAGAGCTACAGCAAAATCGGCGGCTGGGTGGAAGGGTATCAATTCGACTGGAAGCAGTTCCGAATGCCGCCCAAAGTGGCCGCTTCGATGGACGAAGGGCAGCAGTGGGCGGTGACGATTGCCGCCGAAGCGCTGGCCGACTATGGGTATCCCGAACGGCCGTTACCCACTGAGAGAACGGCCGTTATCCTCGGCACCGCCATGGGTGGCGAACTCCACTACATCACCCAAAACCGCATCGTCTTCCCCGAATTCGCCAGCGCCCTGCAAGATTCGGCCGCCTTCAACGCCCTCCCGCCACAGGTGCGCCAGCAAATCCTCGCCGAATGGCACAGCGTCATAGACCAGCGCATCCCGGCCATCACCGAAGATTCCATGCCCGGCGAGCTGCCCAACATCGTCTCCGGCCGCGTCGCCAATCTGCTCAACCTGCGCGGCCCCAACTTCATCACCGACGCCGCCTGCGCCTCCAGCTTCGCCGCCATCAACGCCGCCATCGAACTACTCAGTCAACACCAGGTAGACGCGGTGATCGCCGGAGGCGTGGACCGCAACATGGGGGCGCCCACCTTCGTCAAATTCTGCAAAATCGGCGCCCTCAGCGCCAGCGGCAGCCGGCCGTTCGGCGAAGGGGCCGATGGCTTTGTCATGGGCGAAGGGGCCGGGGCCTTCCTCCTCAAGCGGCTGGCCGACGCCGAGCGCGACGGCGACAAAATCTACGCCGTCATTCGCGGCGTAGGGGGCAGCAGCGATGGCAAGGGCAAGGGGATCACCGCCCCCAACCCCATCGGCCAGGAGTTGGCGATTCAACGCGCCTGGGAGATTGCCGGGCTGGACCCGGCCAGTGCCACCCTCATTGAGGCGCACGGCACTTCCACCCGCGTCGGCGACGTGGTGGAGGTGGAGAGCCTGAGCAAAGTGTTTGGCGGCGCGGCGCGGGGCAGCATCGCCCTGGGGTCGGCCAAGAGCAACATCGGCCACCTCAAGGCGGGGGCGGGCGCGGCCGGGCTGCTGAAAGCGACCCAGGCCATCTACCACAAAATCCTGCCGCCCACTCTCAACGCCGTCCGGCCCAATCCCAACATTGATTTCAGCCGCACCCCCTTCACCCTCAACCACGAGGCGCGGGAGTGGGTGGCAGCCAATGGCGACCCGCGCCGCTGCGGTGTCAGCGCCTACGGCTTTGGCGGCACGAATTTCCACATCGTCCTTGAAGAACATATCCCCGGCGCGCTCAGCCAAAAGAGCAAAGCCTTCGCGGGCGTCGCTATCCCGCAACCCACCTCTGGCCTGGAGCCAAATGGAGCCTCCTCGATGACAGCGAGACCCGCCCCAGTGCGCGGCATTTTCGCCCTGGGCGCGGGGTCGCCGCTGTCGCTGCAAGAGCAATTGGACGCCGCATTGGAACGAGTGCGCGCGGGTTGGACCCCACCGATGGCGGCGCTGCCGGAAACGGCCGTTATCCACTCCCCCGAACGCCTCATCATAGATTACGGCGACCACGACGAACTGCTCGACCGGCTGCAAAAAGCGCGTAAGGTCATGAGCTTCGACAATCCACAAGCCTGGAAAGCGATGCAGGCCCAGGGCATCTTCCGCGGCGGCGGCCAGCCCAACGGCAAAATCGCCTTCCTCTTCCCCGGCCAGGGCAGCCAATACATTAACATGGGGCGCGAACTGGCCGAACTATCGCCCACTGTCGCCAGAGTTTTCGAGGAAGCCGACGCCGTGATGACCCCCATCCTCGGCAAACCGCTCACCGACTACATCTTCGTCAACTCCGACGACCCCGGCGCGATGATGGCCGCCAACTTCGACCTGATGCAGACGGAAATCTGCCAGCCCGCCATGCTCACCCTGGACATGGCGATCATGGCCTTGCTGGCCGACTACGGCTTCAAGCCGGATGTGGTGATGGGTCATTCGCTCGGCGAATACGCCGCCCTCATCGCCGCCGCGCG
>CAYONK010000455.1:0-4343 GCA_964405285.1 uncultured Ardenticatenaceae bacterium | reverse complement strand
CTGGAGATGCTGGCGCGGCATGGGGTGAAGGAAACGGCCGTTTCCCTCTACCAGCAAGCCGACCAGGTAGAGCTTTTCCTGGCGACGGGGGCGCGGTGGGGGCTGGCCTGCCATTACCTGCTGCAACGGGAAGGATGGGGCGACGGCGGCGCGCTGCGCTGGGCCAGCGGCCATTTGCGCCAGACGACGCTGCTGCTGCCCGGCGACGCCATCGTAGACCTGGACATCACCGCCGCGCTGCACGCCCATCAGGCGCACGGCGGGCCGCTGACGGCCGTTCTCCATCCCGCCATCGGGCAAACAGACTGCCCCGCCTGGCTGCTTCCCGACGGAACCATCAGCCGGGAAGCGACAGCGGGGGAGCCGATGGCCTTCACCGGCGCGTTTCTGCTTGAACCAGCCCTGACCGAGCGCATTCCGGCGCAAACGCCTTATGACATCGCCAATCAACTATTGCCCGCGCTGCTGGCGGAGGGCACGGCCGTTTACGGCTACCGGATGTCCGGCTACTGGAACCCGCTCCGCACCTTCGCCCAGTACCAGGCCGCCCAGTCCGCCTATCTGGACAGCGCGGCGGCGCAGGGCAACGGCCGTTTGCTGCGCTACCCGACGCTAGAAAGCCAGCAAATGACGGCTGGTATTTGGGTGGGCAAACAAAATCTCATCCATCCCGCCGCCCGCCTGCGGCCGCCCGTCCTCATCGGCGACAACTGCCGCATTGGGCGCGAGGTGGAGCTAGGCCCCTACGCCGTCATTGGTTCGGGCGCGGTGCTGGATGACGAGGCGACGGTTGCCCACAGCACGGTGTTGGCACGCAGCTACGTGGGGCGATTGGTGCGGGTGGACGGGCGGGTGGTGGACAAGGGCAAGTTGGTTGATGCGGCTGATGGCACGCCAACGGCCGTTACCGACACCTTCCTGTTGGGCGAAGCGGATGTAACGGCCGTTGGCGTAGACATCGGGCGAGCGATGGATGTGGCGGCAGCGACGCTGCTGCTTTGGTGGCTGTGGCCGCTGCTGCTGGTGGTGGGGCTGGCGGCGCTGGTGGGGAACGGCCGTTTGCTCCACAAAGAGAGGCGCATCGGCCAACGGCGCGGCGCAGCCGAGCCAACCCCTTTCACTCTCTATCGTTTCGCCGCCGGGCGCGGCGGCTGGCTGGCCCGCAGCGGTCTCCACCGGCTGCCGGAATTGTGGAACCTGCTGCGCGGCGACCTGGCTCTGGTCGGCGTGAAGCCATTGACCCCCGACGAAGCGGCTCAGGTGACGGAGGCGTGGCAGCGACAGCGCTACGAACGGCCGGCCGGACTCACCGGCCCCTGGTACACCCAGATGCCGCCCCCGGCCAGTCTGGACGAACTGCTGATGAGCGATACTTATTTTGCTGCCACCTACACCTGGCGCGGCGCGGCCGCCATTTTGCTGCGCACGCCCCTGGTCTGGTTTAGGCGGTTAAGCTCTAAGGAGACATAATGAAACAAGAGACGGATCAAGTTGAAAATGTGGCGATTTTGCGGCTGAACGGCCGTTTCGATTCCGCTCAGGCCAACGGCCCCAAAAACTGGCTGGAACAGGTGACAACCGACGCCCCGGCGCAGGTAGTGGTGAACCTGGAACAGGTCAACTTTGTGGACTCCACCGCCCTGGCGACGCTGGTGCAGGGGATGAAGCGGGCGCGGCAGCAAGGGGGCGACCTGTACCTGGCCCATTTGCAGCCGCCGGTGCGCATGGTGTTCGAGCTAACCCGGCTTGACAAAGCGTTCACCATCTTCTCCAATGAAGCGGAAGCGATTGGCGCGTTTGCCTGAACACAATGCTTTCCTATTTGAACCATATTCCACCGCTATTATTGGCGAAAATGAACCAGGCATGGTCCGAACAGGGGGCGCAGGTCTCATTATGGGCCGATGGCAAACCGATCTGGCCGTCGTCCGCTGCCGAGGTGACCTTGGGGGACGAGCCAATGTTGACTGCGCCGGTGGTGGTGGCGGGAACGGCCGTTGCCCAACTCGCCCTCTATGGCGGCAACCCGGCCGATCAGCCCCGCCTGGAAGCAGAAGCCCACCTGCTCGGCCACCTGGCCAGCCTGGAATTTGAGATGGAAAGCCTCACCAGCGATCTGGTGGAGACCCAAGACCAATTACTCGCCCTCTATGACCTGACCCGCGCCAGCCGTAGTCACCTCAGCGTGCCAGACACAGTGGAGTCTGTGGTAACGGAGATCGCCCGTCTGGTGACAGCAGAAGCGACCTTCGCTGTTTTAGAGGCCCCGCCGGAATGGCCCGATCTGGTCGCCTGCCATCAGGATTGCCTGCTTAACAAAGGGGAGATGATCTCTCTTTTTCAGCAGGTACGGGAAACGGGGGCAGAACTACTGTGGCAAGGGGCAGATGCGGCCGCTTTATTGGGCAAACCGGTGCGCAATCTATTGCTGGTTCCGGTGCAGATTCAAGGGGAAATTCGCGCCGGACTGGGTTTTCTCAATAAGCAAACCGGCCACTTTCTCTCACCTGATCTGAAGCTCATTCGGGCCATAGCGGAACAGGTGGGGGCGCAAATTGAGAATGCGCTGCTGCTGCATGAGACGGTGCAGCAGGCGAGACTGCAAACGGAAATCCGGCTGGCTCAAGAAGTGCAGTTGCAACTGCTGCCGCGCCATTTGCCCCAGGTAGCCGACCTGGACCTGTTCGCCTGTTCTCGCCCGGCGCGGCAGGTTGGGGGGGACTTTTACGATTTCATCCACGTGCCGGGGCGGCCGCTACTCTTCAACGTGGGGGATGTCTCCGGCAAGGGGGTCTCTTCGGCGTTGTTGATGACCATGGTGCGCACCATTATCCGCAGCGCCGGCCGTTTTATGGACAATCCCTCACCCCAGGCATTGTTGGAGCGGGCCAACCGCGATCTCTATGAGGATTTTTCTGAAGTAATGATGTTTGCCACCGTCTTTGTGGGCCAATATGACCCGATGACGCGCCAATTGGTTTACGCTAACGCCGGTCATTCGCCAGTCATCTTTTGCCCGGCGGGGGATGCGCCGCGTCTATTAGAAGCGGATGGCGCTCCGGTGGGGGTGCTGCCGCAAAGTCTGGCAACCAATCAAAGGCTCTCCCTGGCTAAAGGGGACGTGTTGGTGATCGCCAGTGACGGATTTAATGAAGCCCATAACGCGCATGGCGAGATGTTTGGCCTGGAGCGGTTGCTGGCTTTGACCGGTGAGTTGCGGGCAAAAACGGCAGTGGAGATCGCTAAAGCGTTGTATGAGGCTGTCGTAGAATTTGCCGCCGGGCAAGAGCAGGCGGATGATCAGACGCTCATTGTGGCGAAAGGAGTAGCGTAGCCAATGAAAACAACCGTGAAGCTGGATATTCCGGCGCGGCATGAGGCGTTGGCGCTACTGGGAACGGCCGTTTCCGCTTTTGTGGCGCTGGTAGGCGGGGATGAGATGCTGGCCTATGGGGTGCAGTTGGCCGTCCATGAGGCGTGCGCCAATGTGATTGACCATGCCTATACCGCGCCGAATGGGGCAGAGAATCGGGTGCGCGTGCGCCTGACAGGCGAGCCGGGCCAGATTGTGGCGGAGTTGGCGGACAATGGCCGGACCATTCAGTTGGCGCAGCTACCTGGCGAATGGGAGCCAGTGAACGCGCCGGCCGAAACCGCCTATCATATGCGCGCCATCGCGGAGCCGGGGCTGGAACAAGAGCGCGGACGCGGATTATATTTGATGCGACAGTTGTTAGATGAAGTGGTCTATTTGCCCGGCGAGGCGCAAAATGTGTGGCGGCTTACCCGTCTTTGGGCAGTGTAGGGCGATTTCCCAAAATCGCCCTACACGCAAGGAGGTGGCAGAGACGAATGGCAACGATTTTGATTGTGGATGATTCCCCTACGGTGCGGCGCATGTTGGAGTTTACGCTGCGGAAGCAAGGGTATACGGTGTTGGCGGCGATGAATGGGCTGGAGGCTCTGGCAAAGTTGGCGGAAACGGCCGTGGACCTGGTGATTACCGATGTCAGTATGCCGGAGCTAGACGGTATCTCTCTCCTGCGACAGATTCGCGCCGATGCCCGCTGGCACACCTTGCCGGTTGTCATGCTCACCGTCAGCGGTCAGGTGGAAGACCAGATGGAGGCGCAGCAACACGGGGCCAATGGGTTTCTCACCAAACCGGCCAGCTCTTCGGAATTGCTGGGAACAGTACGCACCTTTGTGCAAAAGGATTGGTAAGCGTTCAGCCATAGTAAAGAGCTGCCAGATTTTGACCTCATACGCTTCCCCTTGAACGAGAAAAACGGCTCTCTGATGTTTGGTGTGGTGATGTAGGGGCTGGCCTTGTGCCTGCCCCA
>CAYONK010000454.1:0-4349 GCA_964405285.1 uncultured Ardenticatenaceae bacterium | reverse complement strand
TAACGTTTATTTCCTCATCGGCCAATTTAGCGAAGCCGAAGCCTGTTACCAGCAATACCTGACAGCCAGCCGCGCCATCGGAGATCGGCACAGCGAAGGGGTAGCCCTGGGCAATTTAGGCAATGTTTACGCTAATATGGGTCATAACCAACAGGCCATTACATATTACGAACAGCAATTGGCCGTTACCCGTGAAATTGGACATATTAGCGGTGAAGGGAATGCCCTGGGCAATCTAGGCATGGCTTATCTGTTTATGGACGATTTCAACCAGGCGCTTGGTTATTGCGAACAGGCTTTGGTCATCTTCCGCGAGATTGGCGACCGATTGGATGAGGGCAACGCGCTGGGTAATCTCGGTTTAATTCATCGTCAAATTGGCAACGTCCAACAGGCGATTGAGTATCATAATCAGGCGTTGGCGATTGATCGGGAACTGGGCAACCAGCGAGGCGAAGGGGCTAATTTAGGTAATTTGGGGAGCGCTTATAGGGAATTGGGGGATTACGGCCGTGCAACTGAGTTTTACAAACAGGATTTGGAAATTGCGCTTTTATTGGGCGATAGGCATGCTGAAGGTATGGCCTTAGGCAACCTCGGTTCGCTATACCATGACGCTGGCGACTTTACGCAGGCAATGGTTTTGCACGAACAAGCCCTGAACTTTTTTCGTCAAGTAGGCGACCGGCGGAGTGAAAGTTTGGCCTTGTCGAATATGAGTGAAACGGTCGTCGCTCTAGGCGACCGGCTGCGAGCCGTTTCACTGGCTGAAGCGGCATTAAAGATTCGCCGAGAAATTGGCGAGCCGAGCGGAGAAGAAATCAGGGTTCTCCCGCAATTTGATGTTGTTGGCGAACTCGAAACTGAAGAAAATTCGGCGCAGAAATAAACAAAAGTCGATCCTTTTGGCCCTCGAAACGGTTGGTTTTTGTGGCTTTTAAAGCGACAAAAATAGTTCGCCAACACCATCAAATTGCGGGAGAGTCTTTTGAATCGGGGTTTCTTTGCACGTATCCCGAAAATCCTTCTCTTAGGTACGAGTCAGGTGAAGACGGAAGAACACAAAGGAATGCAATGACTATGATATGTCCTCTTTGCGGGGCTCCAATACACAGCGAGACCAATCCAACTTGCTACAATTGTTTGCGAATTGATCAAGAACAAAAACGCTTTGGGCAACGGCGGCCCTATAAACCGCAAACGCCATCACTCCCATCTCGACCCACCCGATTACCAGGTGAAAAAGAGCGTGCGGAAACGGCAGTGGCTGCGGAATCTATCAATCGAGAAAAGCAAAGAGAAGCCTTCAATCAACTATTGATTGATCTCTATAGGTTCCCCCGATACTTGAGTGACATCCTACGGGATGGCGGATTTACCTCTCAGCAAATTATTCAACTAAAGCGAGAATATCTGCCACAATACTTTGATGCGCTTTTAGTTGAAATATTCGCTTTTTGGCAGAAAAAACTGCTCTGGCAAGAGTACGAAATGCTGCGAACAAAGTATGCCTTGGACGGCAAAAAGCTGCCAATGAAGTCGGCACTGATGAAGCAGTTTGATTTTTCCTGGCAGCAGATTGATAAGTACCGAGAACAAGGGCTGCACCGATTAAGTTATGACAGTCAATTGCAGCATTTTGAAAAACTGGTGGTAAAAACGGCCAGAACCATCCTCAAAGCTGATAGAGATGAGAGAAACAACCGCAATTAATCTGCAAACCATAAGGCAAAGGCAAACTCCGAAAAAGTAAATTTAGAGCAAACAACTGTGGGGACCTGCAAGATCTGCGTCCAACATTTCCCTCTCAATGCTGCTAATCCAACGGTTCCACAAGAGCCTCGACCTGAAACCGGTGCAGAGAAAGGAGACTTTGTTGGCGCTGGTGGAAGCGGGCACGATCCGATGGGTGGAAGGGTTGTAGGATGAACCGGTTGATCAGGTCAGGCAGCAGACTGAAAAAGGGTCGCCGGGCGGAGGGATTTAATCCTGCATGGCGACGAGTGCGTTTGCTGCGGCGACGCTGATGCGCGGCGGGTGGCAAGGGGGTAAGAGGAAACGGCCGTTCTCCAGGAAGGCCAGTAGCGCCGTCTGCACCATATCCTGGTAGTGGACGCGCCGTTCGGCGAGTTTAGCGCCCTTGCCGCTCCCCTGGCATGAGCCGTCAGATGGCGACAGGCGGTAGGCAAAACGGCCGTTTTCGCGGTACACTACAAGCGTTCAGTAACGGCCGTTCAGCAACGCCCGTTCAGGAGACGCCGTACCCAATGAAGGTCGCCCACCACCCCGACAGCCGCCAGCCCCTCGCCGCTTCCCCGGACGCGCCGGAGCGGGCCATCTGCCCTCACTGCGGCGGTCGGCTCACTTTGCGCCGGCGTCAGCGCATGGGCGGCGGCTGCTCCTACTTCTGGCGACATCTGGATAATGAGCAGCGGCGCTGCAACGGCCGTTCTCGCCCCACCCGCCACTAATCTGCCATGTCCCATCCTCCCCCCACCTATCTCTTCTACGACCTGGAAACCAGCGGGAAATCCTCGACGACCTGGAGCAGTACATCCGGTATCAGTTTGGTCAAGCCACATGGGACAATTAGCGACGTTTTTGCGGCAGGCGTTCCGCCAACACTGCCCGCCGGGCTGGCAGGCGCGCAGCCCGGAATTGGAAACCGAGGTTTTCGCCGAACGACCGTCATCTACCCCTGGATGACCCAGGCAACTTGATGAGAGAGAATAGCAACGGCCGTTACCCATCCCCATCCGCCTCGGCCAACAACTGCCGGGCAAAGGCCAAGACATCCTCCTCGCTAGGGTAGAAGAACATTCCCGGCCCCTCGCCGCTGACGCCCAGCCCGTCGCCAGCGGCGATGCTGGTATCTACGTAGATGTCGCTGAAATACAGGCGGGGCGGTGGTCAGGCGTCTGGCGAGTAACGGCCGTTTTCCTATAATAAAAAGCATCTGCTAACTCTAACAACAGGAGGATCCGATGACTTTTTTCCACAACCTTAGCCGCCTCGCCCCTCTCTTTACCGCCAAAGCGATTGTTCTCTCAGGACTTTTGCTGGCGCTCCTGATGGGTTGCGCTTCGCCAGCGGGCAATGAAACGGCAGAGGTGGGGACGGCAACGGCCGTTCCGCCAACCGCCACACTGCGCCTGGAAGAAACGGCTGTTGTCCCATCACCAACAGTCCCATCAGCGCCAACCGATACTAAATCACCACACATGTCAGATGACGCGCTGCCAACCCCGACCACCCTGGGGTCAACGCCTACGCCAACATCTCCGGAATCTCGCGCTTTATTCCTGCCACAATGTGACAAACGGCCGTTAACCGATCTGCCCACACGCCCCCACCCCGAAACAGGCGAGACGTGGGTCCGGTACGCCAATGAAGCCTATGGCTTCGCCTTCGTCTTTCCGCCTACATGGGAACTGGTGGAAGGGCAAAGCTATCTTTGCCTCAATTACCTGCCTCACCCTGAGATCGCGTTTGTCGTCGGCTTCAAATGGTTTGATGACCGGCACACCGCTATCACCCGCTCCGGCGTCGCCTCCGGGGAGTTGACGATGGATGGCACAATCCAGTTTTTGGGGCGGGAAGTTGAGCGCAACGTCTTGCGCTATGAAGGCCAAGACAAAGCGATTCTCTACGACAACGCCGCGCCCATCCGCGTTAACGATCTCCTCTTCACCCTGAGCCTGGATGATTTCAGCACACCCTATGAAGCAGCCGAACTCGCGCCAGAAATCAGCCAACTGGCTGACGCCATTGTGGCCTCTTTTGAGTTGATTGATCGCCTGTACGTCAACCACACCTACGGCTTTTCCTTCGTTGTGCCCCCCGAATGGCGCTTGCGGCCGATAAAGGTCTATGGCACGCTTGATGATCAAAACGCTCTTCAGCTATCTTACCGGCCAGATCGCACCAACAGCATCGTTTTGTCTATCGGTTTTAAGCGGCAAGATGAAGAGGATATTCACATCGTTCGCACCGGTGTGCCCGAAATGGATGAGGCGGTCAGCAGCGAAATCAGCTTCATGGGCCGCACCATTGGCCGGGACGTTCTCCGTTACGAAGGTAAAAATAAAATGATTTTGTACCATGGCGGCGGGCCTATTCAGATCAATGACCTGGTTTTCTCCCTGAGCCTTGATTATTTTGGCCTGAACTATGGCACGTTTTCCATGCCAGCGGAAATCATGGAGATAGCTGATGAAATAGTGCGATCTTTTCGATTGACCGGGGAGGGCCAATGGCAGACCATCCACTCCGACGCGCTCGACTTCGCCATAGATGTGCCGGCTGACTGGCGTAGTCATCTGGATGAGGGCGCTGCCTATTTCTTTTCC
>CAYONK010000453.1:0-4368 GCA_964405285.1 uncultured Ardenticatenaceae bacterium | reverse complement strand
GAGATAAGTTTGTCAAATATCATGATATCTTTCTTAACAACGATAATGAGGAACTCGAAGATGCCTTTACCAGACTGCTTATTTTTGTACCAACAGAACGAAACCTGGCCGACTGGATGGTCAGACAGCGATGGGTCAGTCCTAATATGTTTCCGATCACAGAAATAAACGCCAGCGTGGCGGGCCACCCGGCCATCATCTGGATAAACGACTGTTCTCCGTATTATCGTGATGTGGAAGTACTCGTGCATAATGGCGCTCGCATTTTTTGGTGGAAGCACTATGCCCTCCGCGAAGCCGGCTTCCTGGGCCTGCGGCAGCTGTTGGATTCCATGCGCTTTACGGAGGAAACGGCCGTTCCCGCCGAAATCCCGGATGACATCTGGCAGGAAGCGCCGCAAGGGTGTTGGTGAGAGGAAAGGAGTGTCTCCATGAAATTCGTTCGCATTTGCGCTACGTTTGTCATAATCCTGACTGCTCTTGCCGCCTGCGCGGAGCCAGAATCAACGCCGGCCGCTGCGGAAGCGATTGGGGCAGCAACGGCCGTTGCCATCCCAAACAGCCGGGAAACAGCACAGGCCGCAAACCCTGAACCGGCGGCAGCAGCCTCACAACCCACGCCGGTCATTGATTTTTCCACTGTTACCCCGCTGCCCACACCTACCAATACTCCTGCGCCAACACCCACCATCACCCCCACCCCACGCCTGTTCCCAACCCCATGAAATCCTGAACAACCGACAGCTTGTAGGGGCTACCCTTGCTTGACGCCTCCGGAAAACGGTATGCGGAGTTTGGTTAGCGGGTAAGTTGCCTATGGGTTGAATTAGACGTATAGTGGCGTTGGGCAAGAACCGGGGGAGGCGATGTACCTTTCATATAAGAAGCGAGGCGGATATGAAAATAACGGTTTATCACGATACGGTCTGACCGTTTTGCCGCATCGGTAAGCGGCATTTGCAGCGGTCGCTGCAACAATGGGCTGGCGAACCTGTTCAGGTTACGTACCGCGCTTTCTTTCTTAACCCGGCTATCCCGCCGGAGGGGTATGATTTTGTGCCCTATATGCAAGCGAAATTTCAGGGGCGGATGAGTCTGCAACAGGCTTTTGCCGGGCCGACGGAGATGGGCAAGGCGATAGGCTTGGTGTTCAACATGGAGAAGATCGCCAAAGCGCCAAATACGATGCTCTCGCACTGTTTGATCGCGCTGACGCCGGAGGCTGCGCGGGAGGCGCTGATTGATGACGTGTACGCGGCCTATTTTGAGCATGGTCAGGATATTGGCGACTCTGAGGCGCTGCTGCGAATTGGCGCGCGGCACGGACTGGATGCCAGCAAGCTGCGGACGGAATTGCTTGGCGCAGCTATCCGCGCCCAGGTGGAGCAGGAAGCGGAGGAGGCGCGGAGTCTGGGGATTGAGGGTGTTCCGTTTTTTGTTGTCAACGGCCGTTACGCATTCAATGGCGCACAACCCCCAGCAGTCATTCTAGACGTCCTGCGCCAGGTAGCCGAACGCGATCAGGCAGCGTAAGGTGTCGTGCGTTGGCGCGGGGTGGCGATTGTTTGGGCCGTTATCCCTCCACCGTCGTTCGCGGATGCGGTATCTCCACAATCACCAGCACCCCCCCCTGCTTCTGGTTGCGGAAACTGAGCCGCCCGCCCAACAGCGCCACCCGCTCGCTGATCCCCAGCAGCCCAAAGTGGCCCGTCTCGCTCGACGACGACAGGCTGAACCCGTCCGGCAACCCCTTGCCATTGTCGCTAACGCTCACGCGCAGCATTCGCCGCGAAGCATATGCCAGGGTGATCTGAACCTGGGAAGCGTTGGCGTGTTTCCAGATATTGTGCAAGCCCTCCTGCACAATGCGAAAAATAGAAAGCTCAATCGTTTCGGAAAAGCGACCCAGGTTCTTGTCCAGAGTCAGGTTCACGGTGATGCCGGTGCGTTCGCTCCAACTGCGGGTGTAGGAGGCCAGCGCCGCGCCCAGCCCCAGGCTGTCAATCGTCGGCGGGCGCAAATCGCCGCAGATGCCGCGAATGTTGGTCACCAATTGGCGGATGCTCTGGCGCACGTCGTCCAGTTCGGTGACGAGTTCCTGGTTGTCGCCGGCCAGACTGGCGATCTCTTCTAGCTGGTAGTTTAGGCCCAGAAGGTCTTGGATGGTATCGTCGTGCAGTTCGCGGGCCAGATGTTTGCGCTCCAATTCGCGCTGCATCAGCAGGCGGCGTTGGGCGTCTTGCAGGGCCAGGTTGGCGCTGTCGAGCGCCTGCACCTGCTCGGAGAGCTGGGCCAATAATTGCTGATTGACGGTATCGCGGGCGGCTAAATCTTGTTCCAGGAGAAGCTGGTTGTGGTAGAGGGTCTCCGCCTGCTTTTTGGCCCGGTAGTAGCTGTCTAGCGCCCAAATGACCGGGGTGCGCTCCTGCCGGTCGTCGGTGCCGACCATGGCGGCGACGATCTCTTCGCGGTTGGTCTCGTCGGTGCGCAGCGTTGCCGAGACCTGACCCTGGCGCAAGACGACGATGCGGTCGGTGACGGCGAAGAGGTGGTCGAGGTTTTGGCTGCTGACGAGAACGGCCGTTCCCTCCGCCTGCCACTCCTCAATCAACTGCAACAGCCGGGCCTGGTAGGGGGCGCTCAGCAGCGCCGTCGGGTCGTCCACAATGCGCAAGATGGCCGGGGCGGCCATCCCCTGGGCCAGCGAGATAAGCTGCCGCTTTTCGCCGGAGAGATTGCCCGCTTTTTCCTGGAGGCTAGGGAATTCCACGTCTAACAGGGCGAGCAGGCGGCGCGCCTCCTCGTGCATTTTCCGTTCGTCAATCAGGCGGCCCCAGGGACGCCGCCTGATCTCGTGCCCCAGGAAGATGTTGCTGGGGATGTCGAACTGGTCGGCCAGCATGGGTTCCGGGTGGATCAGGGCGATGCCATGTTTTTTGGCGGAGAAAGGCCAGGAGAGGGAACGGCCGTTGACCATCAACTGTCCCTGGTCCGGCGACTGCAACCCGGCCAGCACGCGCATCAGCATCGTTTTGCCCGCGCCGCTGTTGCCCGCCAGCCCCACCACCTCGCCAGGGTGAATCTCCAGGCTGATGCCGCTCAGCACCTGCAACACGCCGAGCCGCTTGCTCAGCTCCGTCGCCCGCAGCAAAGGTTCCATCTCAACCAAGCGCGTCCATGATAATTTCGTAGAGCGATGTGGTGTCCATGTCCTTTTTATCTATAAAGGCGCTGGCTCCCGCTTCCAGGCCGCGCCGGTGAAACTCCCGGTCCGGGTAGGCGCTCATCAGCACAATGCGCACCTGAGTCCATTGCGCCTTGAGCCGTTGGGCGCAGTGGATGCCGCTCTCGTCGCCTAAGACCACATCCACAAAAGCCAGCGGCGGCTCCACCTGCTGCGCCAGGGCCACAGCCTCGGCCGTGTTGGCCGCTTCGTAGACGGTGGCCTGGGGGTAAATCCGGCCGATCATTCGCTCTAATTGCTGCCGGTAGCGGGCGCTGTCGTCCACCACCAAGATCGCCTTGTGCGCCCAGGCGACGGGCGGGCCATCCCCTTCCGGCGCGGCCGCCACCACCCGGCTCATGATGCCCGGATGCTCGTGGGCGTAATGGACCGCTTCCAGGCGGCTTTGCACGTTTAACTGGCGGTAGAGGCGCGTCAGATGGGTTTCCACCGTTTTAACGCTGAGCTGCAACCGGATAGCCAGCGAACGATTATCCAACCCCTCGGCCAACAGCCGCAAAATATCCAACTGCCGCGCCGACAGCCTGGGCATGGCGGCATCGGCTGGCTCGTCGGGCTGGATGAGTTTGTCGAGCAGAGGGCTGGAAACCCACCGTTTCCCGGCCAGCACGCGCTCCACTGCCAGGATAAGGTCGCCCAATGGCTGATCTTTTAGGTGGTAGCCGTTCACGCCTTCGCGGAGCAAGCCTTGCACGTAAACGTCGTCGTCGTGGGCGCTGACGACGAGGATGCGCATGTCGGGATGGCGCTGGCGGATGCGGCGGATGGCGGTGATTGGCTCGAATTGGGGCATGGTGACGTCGATGATCAGCATGTCCGGCTGCAATTCGGCGATGGCTTGCGCCAGTCCCGGCCCGTCGCCCACCTCGCCGACGATCTGCCAGTCGGGGTGACCTTGTAGGGCGTTGCGGATGCCCACCCGGACCAGGTCGTGGTCGTCGGCCAGTAAAATGCGTGTGGCTGTCATGGATGGGTATTATGCCAGAAACGGCCGTTGCCGCCCAAACCACCCCGCGCCGCCGCCGATCACCCCCCTTCCAACCCAAGTGAGGGATTTCCCTCACGCGCCATTAGGGGAATCCCTCATACCATGAGAGGTGAAATAGGGTATACGGCCGTTATAG
>CAYONK010000452.1:0-4371 GCA_964405285.1 uncultured Ardenticatenaceae bacterium | reverse complement strand
CTGCACGGTTAGCCGCACTTCGATGAGTTGGTTGGGGGCAACGGCCGTTACCACCTCCCCCGTCACCCCATCCCGATAGACCCGCGTCACCCCCACCTCCCCGGCGGCGGTAATGTCCGCCTGCGGCAGGTAGGTGCGGCTGTTCAGCACGTAATAGAGCAGGCCATCGTGGGTGATGGTCAGTTGATTGCTGCCCGCTTCCAGGGCGGCGGTCGGGAGTTCCAGGCGCGTGGTCAGGGCGTTGGGGGCCAGCGTGCCGGTGAGTATGGTCTGCCCATTCAGGCTGATGGCGTAGTTTGTCTCGGCCGGGCCGCTGGCCGTTTGCAGGCGCAGCAGGTGGTCGGTGAGGGCCAGGATGGTGAAGGCGGTCTCGTTGGTGCTGCCCCAGCCGCTGGCCTGCCGCTGGTTCATCAGATAGCGCACCAGGAGCGGTTCTAATTCGTGGCCGGGGCGGACGCGCACGAAGGCGCTCAGCGCCAGGGCCGCGCTGCGGGTGGCGGAGGCCATCGTTTTCCGATCAAAGTAGCCATCGTGCCGTTCCCCCGGCCAGTAGGCCACGCCGCCGCTGACGGTGGCCGAGGCGGCCAGGTCGTCTACCAATTGGCGGGCAACGGCCGTTTCCCCCATTTCCGCCAGCGCCAGCGCCAACGCCGCCCGGCTGAACACATCCAACCCGGCCGTCTGTTCGGCGGCGGCCAGGGTGATCAGCCGTTCGCCCCGGTCGGCCAGCGCCAGGGTGTAGAGGGCAAAGGCGCGGGTGCGGGTGTCCATCCCCGTCAGATTGCCCACCAGCCAATCAGCCCCACGCTCAATCACGGCCGGGTCTACGGCGTAACCGGCGTCGGCCGTCGTCAGCAGGCCGAAGAGAACCCAGGCGGTCTGGTAGGCGGTGCTGGGGCCATTGGTCCACCAGCCCCAGCCGCCATCGTTGTGCTGAAAGCCGTATAGCCGCTGCACGCTGGCCTGCACCAATGGCTCCATGTTCGCCAGCAGAGCCGGGTCGCTGACGCCCAACTGCCGGAAGGCGCGGGCGACGACGGCGTTGGGCAGAGCGCGGCTCATGGTTTGCTCGACACAGCCGTAGGGGTAGCCGGTGAGGTATTCCAGCCCTTGCACCAGACTGCCGGCAATGGAGCGGCTGATGTCTAGCTGGACGCTGCTGAGGGGCAAGGCTTCGGCCGGCCAATTAATCTCTGTGGTGAAGCGGTTGTTGAACTGCCCGGCTTGCGTGGTGACGTCTGGCACGGCCAGGGGGCGGATGGTGAAGGGCAGTTCAACGGCGTCGAGCAGGCCGTCAGGTCCGTCGGCGCGGACGGTGAGGGTGAGGGGGCCGGGGGTAACGGCCGTTAACGGCCAGCCGACGGATTGGGAGGTGTCGGGGGAGAGGAGGTGGAATTGTGAATTGTGAATTGTGAATGATGAATTGTGAATGATGAAGGTTGACGTGGGGACGGAGAGAGTGACGGTGATGGGTTGGGCGGTGGCGGTGTAGTTGTGGAGGATGGCGGTCAGGATGAGGTCGTCTCCGGCGGTGAGGGCGCGGGGGAGGATAGGGCGGACGATGACCGGTTTCCAGGTGGTGATATTCTCCACCGCCTCGCCCACCTGGGTATCGGCGGTGAAGGCGCGGGCGGTCAGCCGCCAACTGGTCAGGTTATCCGGCAGCTTCACGGTGACAGTGACGAGGCCAGCGTCGTCGGTGCGAAGAGTGGGGAACCAGGCGGCCGTGTCCTGAAAATCGCGGCGCGGCTGCCCGGACAGCGAGGTGTCTTCGCCGTCGCCGCCGCCCATGCCGCCCGGCTCGCCTTCATACCACAGGCTGCGAATGGGGTAGAGCGAGTGGAAAGTCTGCGTCCGGTTGTAGCGTTTGAAGTAGAAGGTGTCCAGCATGTCGGGCGTGGCGTCTGGGCTGAGGCTGAAAATCGCCTCATCCACCACCGCCAGACTGAGTTCGGCCGAGACGGGGATGCCTTGTTGATTGGTCACTTGCAGGGTGATGGTGGCTTCGTCGCCGGGGCTGTACTGCGCCCTGTCTGGGATGATGGTCACGTCCAGCGTTTTGTGGGCCAGAGTGATGGGCAGGTCTATGGCGGCGATGACAAGCTGGCTGTCGGCCAGGCTGTAGCGGTCCAATTCCACGTCGGTGACGGGCTTCCAGGCCATGACGCTGGCGAAGATGTTGGGCGTGTCGCTTTCCAGGATGGGGATTTCGACGACGGTGAGCGGCGGGGTTAGTTCGATGCGCTGCTGCCGCTGCACGGCGGCGCGCTCGAAGGTGAGCAGGGCCGGCCCGGCAAAGGTGGATTGGATGAAGAGTTGGGCGGTGTCGCCGGGGGTGTATTGTTCCTGGCTGCCGCTGATGGTCAGGGCGTCGCTGCGGTCGAACCAACGGCTCAGGCTGCTGGCCCGGTTGTAGACGAAGAAGTGGCGGCTGTCCGAGAGGGAGACGCCCAGGCGGTCGGTGGCGTGGGCGGTCAGGTTGTAGTAGCCGACTTCGGGCGGGGTGAAGGTGAGGGTATAACGGCCGTTCCCATCCGTCTGCCCCGTGAAACTATCCCGCGCCACCATGTTGCGCGCGTCCGGGTCGTAATGGCGTAGGCTGAGGGTGACAGCGCGATTGGCGACCGGCTGGCCGAAAATGTCGCGGACGCTGACAACCGCCTGCACCGGTGCGCCTGGTTCCTTCACATAGTTACCCAGGTCTAGCCTCAGGTTTTCCGCGCGGCCGTAGACGGTGACGTATTGGAAGCCGCTGACGCTCTGGTGGCTGCCATCGTCCACCGTCGCTTCGATGGCGTAGCTGCCGGGGCCGGGGGTGAGGCTGAAACTGAAACGGCCGTTGCCATCCGTCTGCCCCAACAACGGCGCATCATAGGTGCGCCAATCTGACCAATACGCCTGCCCTCTGGTGAAGAGATAGACCTGCACGGGGGCGTCGGCGACCGGTTCGCCGAAGAAGTAGGCGCTGTCCACCGTCACCGAGATGGTGTCGCCTGCCAGATAGCGGTCGGCGTCGCTGCTGACGATCACTTCGTAGTCGGGTTTGCGGTACTCCTCTACCTGGAAGCGTTGGCTGACCACCCGGCCGTCCGGGGCGGTGATTTGCACCTGATAGCTGCCCAGCGCGGCCCCATCGGCCAGTTGGAACTGCCCATCTACCGCGCCAAAGTGGTTGGCGGCCAGGGTGAGGGTGTGGACGAGGTTGCCGCGGGAGTCGCGCAGTTGGGCGGTAACGGCCGTTCCCTCCTCCAGTGGGCTGAGGGCAGCGTCATCATCATAACGCAGAAAGGCTTTGAAGTAGACGGTGTGGCCGGGGCGGTAGATGGGGCGGTCGGTGCTGATGTGGACCAGGGTTTTCCAGTGGGGCGGCGCGTAATAGCCCCGTCCCCAATTAGAACCGAAGCCGCTCACGGTCAGATCGCCCCCCTGACGGGCCAGGACGTAGGCGGGGGCGACATCGGGCGAGAGGATGGTTTGGTAGAAGCCGTCGGGGTTGGAACGGCCGTTTGCCACCTCGCGCCCCCTCTCATCCAACACCGTTAGCTCCAGGTCGGCGGCCGGTGCGCCATTGATCTGGGTGGCCCAGATGGTGATCTGCCCCCCGGCCTGTTTGACGGCCAGGGTGTGACGGCTGAGGAAGAGCAATAGTTCGTCGTGGAACCCTTCGGCGTCCAGCGCCAGGAGGTAAGGGCCGGGGGGCAGGTCGGCGGGCAGGCTGGTCTCCTGCGGGTTGAGGTAGTAGCCGGGCATGTACCCATCTTGCTGCTCGCGGGGGTCGGTAACGGCCGTCCATTCCGCCACCTGGGGGAGCGTGGCGAGGGCCGGGCTGTCCCCTAGCAGCGTTAGCCGCGCCCCGGCCTGGTCCAGACTGTGGAGGCTAAAGGTGACGCTGATCGGCTCGGTGGCGAAGCTGCGGTATTGGATGGCGCGACGGCCGTTGGCGTCCAAAACCTGAAGTTTCGGGCCACGCCCAAAATCGGCGGCGCTGTGTAGATCGAGGGTGTAGAACTGCCAGCTTAAAGGTTGGGCCAACACCGCCGTGCCCTCTGCGTCGCGCAGCGTGGGGGCGAGGGTGACGGTGTAGGGGGTGAACCCTTGCAAATGGCCCCGCGCCGGTTGGAAGATAAGCGTATCCTCCTGCCAGAGAAAGTCGCCATCAACCGGCGGCGAAATCTGGAAAGCGCGTTCTACCGAGGCGCGGTTCATCGCCCGCGTGAAAGCGATGGTGACGTCGGTAATCGGGTCTTCGCCATAGTACCAGCCCCAGGCCATGTTATCCGTCGGGCCGGGCGAGACGCTGCGGATGAGGTTGGGGGTGCGGGCGGTGACGGGGGTGGGCGGCGGTAGAAGCGTGCCGTCGGCGGCCAGCAG
>CAYONK010000451.1:0-4380 GCA_964405285.1 uncultured Ardenticatenaceae bacterium | reverse complement strand
GCCCGCTTGTGGCGCAAAGCGCAGGAGTTAGACCCGGACGGGGAGAATTGGTGGGACAGCGTGCGGAGGGAGTTGGAAACGGCCGTTTTCCAACGTCAGCAAACCATCACCCGCCTGGCAGCCCAGGTGGACGCGCTGGCAGCGGCGTTAGATGGGTGAATAATTATTTGTCGTAGATCGCCCGATTTAACGCTTGACGTATAACGCCGGGCGTTATAAACTGTTGTTATGATTCAGGGCTTCAAAGATAAAGAAGCTGAAAAGATTTTCCGTCGCTCCTGGTCACGCAGGCTTCCCCAAAACATCCAGCAGGTTGCCTTGCGTAAACTGCGAATGCTCAATCGGGCTGCTGACCTGAACGACTTGCGTGTCCCACCCGCCAATCGTCTGGAAAAATTGAAAGGGGATCGGGACGGTTTGTACAGCATTCGCATAAACGACCAATGGCGCATCTGTTTTGCCTGGCACGACGGCGATGCCTATGACGTGGAAATCGTGGATTATCATTGAGGTGATGAGTGATGGCTGACGAAAAATTGAAACCAGTTCATCCGGGCGAGGTGTTGCTGGAGGAGTTCTTGAAGCCAATGGGCTTGAGTCAGAACCGGCTGGCGATAGACATGCATGTGCCGCCACGCCGTATCAATGAGATTGTCCAGGGTAAACGGCGTGTTACAGCCGATACTGCCCTGCGTCTGGCCCACTACTTCAATATGTCCGCTGAATTCTGGCTTGGATTGCAGATGGATTATGACCTGGATGTGGCGACAGACCAGAGCGGCTCATTTATTGCCAGGGAAGTGATCACCTATGCCATTTCTCAGCAGCGGCAAACGGCCGTTCTCCACGACAAATCAGCCTGACCGTTCCCAATCCTCGCGGCGCACATGGTAGATGTAGGCGCGAACCGGGACGGTTTTGTCGCCCATCGCATCGGGGAACTCGAAGAAGGTTTCCCCCACGCGCACCCCGCCAACCGCCTCTTGCATCCGAATTGAAGCAATGTTGTTGACGTTGGGCGTTGCCTGCACCGCCCGGCAATCGGTGTGGGTGAACAGGTACTCTACCAGCCCGCGCTTCACCTCGGCCCCATATTTGTGCCCCCAAAATTGTGGCAGCAGCTTCACATCCGTCTCGGCGATCCCCTCGGCGTCTGGCCGGTGGAGCGCCGCCTCGCCCAGTCGTTCGCCGCTTGCTTGCAAAATGACGACTAAACGGCCGTCGAACGGCGTCGCCCCCTGCGCGGCAATCTTCGCCCGGATCTCTTCCCGGCTAATCCCCAACCCACGCGGAAAACCGACATTGCCCATCACCTGTGGATTGTTCCACAAGGCATAAAACATCTCCACATCGTCCACCGTCGCCCGGCGGACTAGCAAACGCTCCGTCGCCAACACCCTCTCCCCTTCTCCCGTTCTCCCGCTCTCCCCATCTCCTCCTTCCCACTCCCAGCGATGCCGCCGCACGGGGTCGCCCTGGGCGGCGGCGCGGTTGTCGCGCCAGAAAGGGGTGGGTGGCAGACCGCTAACGGCCACCTGAACGGTGTGCAAGGTGTATTCGGTGAGCAGGCCGGGGTAGGAGTGGGAATCGGAAAGGTGGCGTTCGGTGGTGAGGGGATGGGGGAGGAAGGCAACGGCCGTTCTCTCCACCCCCAATTCCTCCGCCAAACAGCGCAGGGCGGCTTCGCGCACGCTTTCACCCGGCTTGATTTTTTCGGAGGGGGGACGATGGCGGGGGCGGAAACGGCCGTCTTCCATCTCTTGCTCTGCCTCTATGACTCGCCGCCCATCTTGCCACACTTCAACCTGCACCACTGACACCATCCGTCGCGGTGGGTCCGTTGCCAGAACGCTTTCTCCGCCAACCACTTCGACCCACAAATCAGCGGCGCTTTTCGTCTGCCCCTGCCCCCACTCGGCCGTGACAATGCCCTGCCCGGCCAACCACTCCTGCAACGCTGCGGCACTCTCCATATCACAGAAAAACGATCCGCCGATTTCGCCGATTTACGCCGATTTTTCGTGGAATCTGCGCTAATCGGCGAAATCTGCGGATCATCCCCTCCTCGCCTGCGCCTGTAAGTAGCGTTCGTAATGGGCTAATCCCTCGGCGAAATTACGGCGGCCCAATCCCAGGCGGATGTGATGGTCGCCATAGCCCAGGCAGCTGCTTGGCAGCAGCAGCACGCCGATGTCGGCGGCCAATTGGCGGCAGTAATCCGTCGCCGAGGGGACATTGAGACCCACCAGCGCCACCGAACCGGCCTGCGGCGGTCGCCAATCGAACAATTCCGGCCAGCGGGCGAAAAAGGCGTCGGCCAGGGCCAGGTTTTCGGCGATGATGGCTTGATTGCGCTCAATGAGTCGCTCTTCGGCGTCGAGGGCGGCCAGGGCCAGCAGCTCGCTGGGGGCGGGCGGGCAGATGGTGGTGTAATGTTTCCAGTTGATCAGCTGCTCGCGCACGGCCGCGTCGCGGATGACCAGCCAACCGCTGCGCAAACCGGGCAGCCCATGCGTTTTGGATAGCCCGGAGAGGATGATGGCTTTCTCGTAGAGGCTGACGGCCGAGGGCAGGCTGGTTTGTCCCGGCCGTTCCAGGCCGCGATACATCTCGTCGCAAAAAAGCCAGGCGTCATGCCGCCGGGCGATCTCGACGATGGCCTGAAATTCGGCCAGGGTGGGCAGGTAGCCTGTCGGGTTGTGGGGGAAGTTGACGATGATCAGCCGGGTCTGGTCGGTGACGAGGCTTTCCAGGCGGTCGAGATTGAGCTGCCAACGGCCGTTTCCCGCCTCAATCTCCCACTTGCTCACATTGCCGGAAACGTGGAGCGCCAGGTTCAGCAGCGAATCATAAGCAGGTGTCAGCACAACCACAGGGTCGCCTGGCTCTAGCAAGGTGTGGATCGCCAGAAAGATGCCCTCCTCCGGCGCGGTGACGACAACGATGTCATCTGGCGTTATCTGTGGGTAGAAACCGGCGATTTGTTGGCGCAGCGGCGGGCTGCCTTGCGATTCGGTGTAGTTTAGCGGCAAATTATTGAGCGCATCTGGCGGCCAATGGGCCAGTTCCAGCAGTTCGCCAACCGTCAGGCTCTCGCAGTCGGAGGCGCAGAGGATGTAGGGAGTGGTAAATTCGTAGATGGCGAAGAACTGTTCGATGGTGAAGGGGGCGATTTGCATAAGCGCTCCTGTCTTGGGAATGGGATTGTGGCGGGTATTGTAGCATGATTAACGGCCGTTCACCTACCCATCGCCTCCTCTTTGCGTTAAGCTACCCGCATGAGCAAAATTCTCGTTTCCGGCCTGATCAATCTTGAGACAACGCTGCGCGTGGACGCCTTTCCCATCCCTTATGAACCGGTGCGCTACCCCTTCTTCGGCGTGCAAAGCGGCGCTTCCGGCGTGGGCTACAACGTGGCCGCCGCCCTGACCACCCTCGGCCACGAGGTGCGTTTTCTCTCGCTGATTGGGCGGGACGCGGCTGGGCAAATGGCGCGCATGGCTTTGGCCGCTGCCGGTATCTCTGACGCGGACGTGCTGAGCCAACTGGACCAGACGGCCCAATCGGTCATCCTCTATGAGCCGTCCGGGCGGCGGCAAATTCACGTGGATTTGAAGGATGTGCAGGAGCAGCTCTATCCGCCGGAGCGGTTCGCGGCGGCGCTGGCGGGCTGCGAGTTGGCGGCGTTGGGCAACGTCAATTTCAGCCGCCCCTTTCTGGCTCAGGCGCGGGCGGCGGGCGTGCCCATCGCTACCGACATCCATACCATCGCCGACCTGGAGGACGAGTACAACCGGGATTTTATGGCGGCGGCCTCGATTCTCTTCATGAGCGATGAGAAGTTGCCCTGCTCGCCGGAGGAGTGGGCAAGGCGGCTGCAAAATCGCTATGGCACGCCGATAGTGGTGATTGGATTGGGTAGCGCGGGGGCATTGTTGGCGCTGAAGGAGGAAGGGGTGATGGAGCGGATAACGGCCGTTATCACCCGCCCTGTCGTCAACACCATCGGCGCCGGGGATGCCCTCTTTTCCGCCTTTCTGCACGGCTACAGCCAGACTGGCGACCCCTACGCCGCTCTACAACAAGCCGTCGTCTTCGCCTCCTACAAAATCGGCGAGAGCGGCGCGGCGCGGGGCTTCCTGACGGCCGAGGCGTTGGGGATTTTGATGGAGCGGGTGAAATGATGGGGAGCAGAGGGGCGTGGGAGCAGGGGAGAGTCTGCGCCTCGTATGTCTCAGCGGTAGATTTGGGCAGCCTGGTTGCGCAGGTCGGCGTAGATGGGGTGGAGGCAGATGATGATTTCCGCCAGGCGACGGCCGATTTGCGCCTGATAGCCGGTCGTCAATTCACTCTCCGGGTAGACCTCGTAGATTTTCGTCC
>CAYONK010000450.1:0-4392 GCA_964405285.1 uncultured Ardenticatenaceae bacterium | reverse complement strand
AGAATGTGGATGCCATCATCGGCCGGGATATGCTGATGTATGAGTTGGCCGCCAATCTGGATGACCCGTTGTGGGATAATGTGAACACGCCGGAGCGGGAAACGGCCGTTGCCATCCTCCGCCTCTCCCTGCGCGAGGCGCTAGATTGGTTGGCTGAAGAAGTGGGCGGCGGCATGGACAACTGGACCTGGGGCAAAATCCACACCATCACCTTTGCCGACGCGGTGTTGGGGGCCAGTGGCATCGCCCCGGTGGAGGCGATCTTCAATCGCGGCCCCTTCCCGGTGGCTGGCGGGGTGGATTTGGTCAACGCCAACAACTGGCGGCGCACCGCCCCGGCGCTCGTCCGCGCCAATCCCTCCATGCGAATGATTATTGATTTGAGCGACTTCGAGCGGAATCAGGCGATCTTACCGACCGGGCAGAGCGGCCACCCCTTCCATCCCAACTATGATGACCAGATGGCCTTGTGGCTGGTGGGCGAGTATCACCCGATGTTGTGGGGGAGAACGGCCGTTGAGTCTGCGGCCGTGAACCATCTCATTTTAAGACCGTAGTAATGGGGCAGGGGAGATAGGGGGCAGGGGAGCGGGGGAGAAATTCGCTCCCCTGCTCCTCTGCTCCCCTGCTTACTCAACGTCTTCCGGGGATTTTTCTTTCAGGGTTTCCGGCAGGGGGTTGATGATGATGGCGTCGGAGAGGTCGTCGGTGGGGGAAACGGCCGTTGACGCCACCACCTCCCCTTCCACCACCGTCTCATATCCGTCTTCTACCCGAATCTGGCGCAGATGGCGAGCCACGATGGCCGGGGGAGCCAACTCAATAAACACCTTTCCGCCCACAACCAGCGCCGTCAGGTCATCCAACTGGCCGATCACCGGCAGAAAATCCGTCACCAGGTCGAAAGGGAAAAGCAGGTAAATAAAGCCCAAAAAGGGCACAATCTTCAGATAAATCGGCACTTCCGGGTCGCGGATCAGGCGGACAACCAACCGCATTTGCTGCCACACCTCACGCCAGAAGCCAGGGTCATTCTTTGGCACAGCCAGGCTCGATTCCATCTCTTGTTTTTCCTCGCGTTCTTGATCCATAAGTTTCACGCTCCACACTACGCTAAAGATAAGGAAAAGGTTGCGCCTATGAAGACCCTAAGGGTTTTGCAAACCCTTAGGGTCTTCATAGGTTTTTACCGCTGGCTGATCACATAGTCGGCCAGGCGCGGCAGCAGCGGACCAATATCATACGGAACCCACTGGGCAATCCCCCCGGCGGTGAACACGGTAAAGCCTATCACGTAGCCATCTTGCCGGACGCCATTGTCATACCAGTTTAGCTGCTTGACGAAGGCTTCTTCGCCAGTAGGCGCCCAACCTTGCTGAACCCAATAGTCGGCGAAATCGGCCCAACCCAGGCCGCTTGGCCCCGGCCGATTGCCGATAATGCCATCCACCCCCGCCTCTGAGATAACCAGGGGCAGCACCAGCCCGGCCGGCTCTAAAATCTCCCGGTAATACCAGCGATAGCGAAAAGTTAGCGCCCCCCGGTCGGCGTAGGCCGGGTAGCCGGGCAGCGGCGAACCGTAGAGATAGGTCATCTCCGGCGCGCTGTATTCATGGAGGGAGAGGATGCCGCGATGCTCAATGGCCGTCTCTATCGCCGGGACGAAGAGGGCGAAGGCGTCTAATTCCGGCACGCCGGTGGAGAAGCCACCAATAGCCGCCTTCAAGCCATGCGAAGCGAGCAGACGCACCCGCTCTTGCTCAAAACGAGCGTACCAACCCATATAACGCAAGCCGGGGTCCGGCTCGTTCCAGCCTTCCCAATAATCTACAAAGGGATTGGCCAGATATTGGGCCAACTGCTGGCTGACAAATTCCCGCGCCGCCTCTTCTGGCTCACCAAGAAAATCTTGAGAGCGGGCGCTGATCCGGCCGATGGTGATGGTGTTGGGGGAGACTGCCTTCACCTCTTCGAGAAAACCTACGTCATCCACCCCCTTCATGACGGCCGGTTGGCTGCGCCGCACAAATTCCATGATGCGCGGATCGTTGTTGCGCACGACGTGGACGCCTAGTTTGCTCGGACCCAGTTGGTTGGTTGGCGGCAGATTGGGGATGAAGCTGACGTAGCGCGTGGGGGTGGCGGTTACGTCTGGCGTGGGGGTGGCGGTGGGGGTGCGGCTGGGCCAGGGTGAGCTTGTTGGCAGGTTGGGAATGGCGGTGGGGGTGCGGCTGGGCGCAAGGTTGGCGGCGGTCGGGTCTCCGTGGGAGGCAACGGCCGTTTCCGCCGCCGGTGTGTAAGTAGCCGGTAAACCAGAATCGGCGGCTGCCCCTCCTTCTGGTAAGGAAACAGGGGCGGCCAACGTCGGCAAGATCGTCTCCGGCTGACAGGCCGCCAGCAGCGGCAGCCAGAGCCACAAAGCAAAGCCCATCCGTTTCATCGCCCATCTCTTCCGCATAGGGTGCGATAATACCATCCCCCGCTTTTTTCGGGTAATAGACTCGCCCTCAGACCGGACAGGTTTTTGGAAACCTGTCCGGTCTTGGCTAAAATCCGACCCTATGACTATCTTATTGATCATCGAATTAGCCGTCGTTCTCATCTTCCTGCTGATGTTTTTGCGCCGCCCTAGTCTGGTGTGGGGCGTGGGGCTGCTGACGGTGACAACGGCCGTTCTCCTCGATACCTTCTTCCGCACCTTCAGCCGGGCAGACCTGATAGATGAATTTGGCTTCTCCTTCTATATCATCGCCGGGATGCTGGTCGGCGGCATGGCCGTCTGGACCTGGGGGATGCTGCGGCCGGTGCGCGAAGCAACGGCCGTTCAACCCGCCCCCGTCGCCGCGCCGATGCCCGCGCCGACTGTGGGAAAGGGAACGGCCGTTATCCCCCCACCCCTGCCCGAATTGCCCCACAATGAAGATGCTCTGGACCGGCAAATGCTCTACGACGAAATCCGCCAACGCTTCGGCCGCGAAGACATCCTCGACCTCATGTTCGACCTGGGCCTCAACGAAGCCGACGTCGTCACCGCCGACCAAAACCTCAACCAACTCGTCGTCAACATCATGGACAGAGCGCAGGCCAACGGCCAATCGGCCGATCTCTCCCTGGCCGTCGAACGCATCCTCACCCCCATCTCACCCGACTTGCTGCCCCGACCAGACAAAATAGACGTCCATTCTCCACGCCCCATCCTGCGCTACTACCTCCTGGCCAACTACAACCTCACCGAACTGCGGCAAATGGCCGCCCACCTGGGACTGGACTGGGAGCAGCTTGGCGGCGACAACAAAAAAGCCAAAGTGCGTGACTTTCTGCTCTACCTCTACCGGCGCAACCGGATTGATGAACTGATCACCCTCCTCCGCGTCGGCCAGCAAGAAGAGGAATAGAACCGGCATGAAACGTCTTTACCCCACTTTTGTGGTCTTACTCGCCCTGTTACTCCTCCTCCCTCCTGCCCTGGCTCAGGAGGAAAATGCCCTCACGCTTACCATGCGCCGCGATTTTGGCTTTGGCATGGGCAGCAGCATTCAAGGCACTTTCTCCTTGCGCGTCAGCGGACCGGACGATTTGCAGCGCGTGGTCTTCTACATGGGCGACCAGATTTTGGCCGAAGTGGACACACCCCCCTTCCGCCATCAATTCAACACCGACAACTACCCGCCCGGCGCCCACACCTATCGCGCCGTCGGCTTCACCGCTGCTGGCGAAGAATTGCTCTCCAACGGCATCACCCGCAACGTCGTCACCGCCAGGGAAAGCAACCAGACTATGATCTGGATCATCGCGCCGATCCTGTTGCTTAGCCTCGGCGTGCCCGCGCTGTTCGCTCTGCTGAGCATCCGTAGACGCCGCCCAGGCGACGAATTCCCGATTGATGGGATGTTTGGCGGGGCGATTTGTCCGAAGTGTAAACGGCCGTTTGCCCGCCATTGGTGGGGTATCAATCTCATCGTCGGTAAATATGATCGCTGCCCCCACTGCGGCCGTTGGAGCCTGGTCCAGGCCGCCCATCCCGATCTCCTTCGGGCCAGCCACGAAGCCATGAAACAAGCCGACGCCCAAGACACCCCACTTCCCCCCAACGACTCGGCCGACGACCTCCGCCGCCGCCTCGACGATTCCCGCTTCAATTAGCGAAGGCTAGAGCCAGGAAGAATTGGACTCTAGCTCTTTCTAGTCCTTCCGTCATAGACCTAACTTCCCATTTACCCTTTCGCGAATGAATCCTATACTAAGGTCATAGTTGTAACGTTAATGCTTTTTCGACTCGTTTTCCTCCTTCCCTAAAAGCTCCGGGTTCCCCGCCCGGAGCTTTTATGTTTTACCACCCCAGGCCCTAAGGGTTTCCGAGAACCCTTAGGGCCTATTTTCTTCCCGCTTTTT
>CAYONK010000449.1:0-4393 GCA_964405285.1 uncultured Ardenticatenaceae bacterium | reverse complement strand
AACCAATATGTCAGGATGGTGGCCCTTCAACAAAAAGAAAGAGACACAGACGGTAACGTCTGATGGGCTGCGGGCGGCCGAGGCTGCGCTGCGGCAGGAGATAGAGCAGGGGTTGGCCAACGGCCGTTCCCGCCAATCCCTCTTCAGCCAAATCGAGCAGGAAGCGCTGGCGCTGGAAAAAGAGCCGCCCACCGCGCCAAACAAAGCTCGCCTCTACGCCCTGGACACCCTGCACGCCGAGCTAAAAAGCCAGCTCATGGGCAGCCTGAGCCAGGGCAAGGCGTTGGAAATGGCCGGGCAGGTGGATGAGGCGGTGGGGTATTACGAAACGGCCGTTGCCGACCAAATCGCCAGCCGTTTCCCCTACGAGCATCTGCGCGTCATCTACGTCCGGCGCAAGCAGTACGCCGAAGCGCTGCGCGTCTGTCAGGCGGCGTTAGCCAACCCCTTCTTAGACGAAAAAGCCCAGGCGCACTTCCAGACCTGGGCGGAGCGATTGGCGATTGGCGATTAGAGATTGGAGATAGCGCGACTGCCAATCTCCAATCTCTAATCGCCAATTCATTTTGCGGCGGCGGCGCAAACGGCCGTTAAATCCGGATGGTCCCCCGCGTGGCTGCTGTAATAAGCGTATTGGATGACGCCCTCTTTGTCCACAATAAATGTACCGGGCAGCATCTTCACATCGCCGGTTGCCTTCCCCTGGACATGGCCGCGCGAAGCGGCGCGGAAACCGGCGACAGCGATGCCTGGGTTCAACATGGCAGTGATGCCGCCGCGCTGCAACCCATACGCTTCGTAGACATCGGCCGTCTGGTTGCAATAACAATCTATGCTGGGGGCCAGATTGCCGCAATACCGATCGGCGTGCTTCGGCTCTCCCAGGGCCACCGCGACCACTTTCAGGCCGGCGGCGGCGATTTCTTCACGGTGCAGCTCCAACTGAGCCAGCCATTCACGGCAGAAAATTCAGCCGAAGTGGCGCAGGAAGGTGAGCAAGGTCGGCCCTTCGCCCCACAAGCTGCTCAACTCGATCAGATCGCCATTGACGGCAACGGCCGTTCCGCCCGGCGCCTGATCACCTACTTTAAGTTTTTCACTCATGTCACACCTCTATATCTGTGCAATTTATTGATATTATACACATTGCAAAGATATTGTCAAAGTATCTTTGCCCAAACAGGAGAAAATAATGGATAACCAACAACAATTAACCCTTTGTTTCAATTGCGGCCGAGATGAAAATGCCATTCCCATGATAGCCTGGCAATACCAGAACCGCTCTCTGTGGGTCTGCTGCGAGTGTATGCCCAACCTGATCCACAAATGGCCCAAAGTGGTGGCGCAACTCCAAGACCAGGGCGACCAGACCTGATACTCGTTTACCAGAGCCATCGCCTGCTAAACACAAACTGAACGCTTGCGGCCGACCGTAAGAACTCAAAACACATATAGCAACTGCGCCGCGATTCGGCTACAATGTTTTTGTGGTAGGCGGTCTTCGTCTCCTCCATAGTTAGCAGATCAGGAAGGGAATCATGCAAAACAAACTCTCCTTCGGCGCATGGATCGGTCTTTTTATCACGGCTATTTTGCTGATTGGCTTGGTGGGGGTTTGGCCGATAGGTCCGGCTGTCCCTATCACGTTGCGCTGGTTACTCATCATGGCCGTGATCATCATCTTTATGGCGTTATTGGGCCGCCAGATTCACGGCCGTTACGACGGCATCCTGGTAGACACTCGCTTCAAAATCAGTCTGTCGCGTTTCCAGTTGGTGTTATGGACCCTTCTGGTGTTCTCTGCGTTTTTTACGATGGCTCTGGAGCGTAACCGGCTGATTCTGGTAGGGCTGGTAGGGCACGAAGCATTCAACCCCCTAGACATCACATTCCCGCCGGAGCTTTTGGTGGCTCTGGGCATTAGCACGGCCTCGCTGGCCGGGGCCGGGTTGATCACCAACAGCAAAAAAGAGACGGAGAGCAGCCGCAAGATTGAACTGCTTACCGACGAACGCAGCCGCTACGCTCAGGAGCAACAGGAGTCGCAGGTAGCCATCAGCGAAGCACTGGCCGCTGTGCAAAGCCTGACAGCCAGTGAGAACCAGTTGCGCGCCGAGTTGGCGGACTATACTGAAGCGCTGGCGCGGCAGAATGCGGAATTGGGGCAATTGCAAACGGCCGTTCAGCAAACTCAGCAACAAGTCCAGACCAACCCGGACGACGTCGTTACCCAGGAAGCATTGATCCAGAACCGGGCAGAGCTGGCCAGCCTGCAAGCGCAAATCGCCCAAGCAAAAAGCCAGACCAAGCGGCTGGAAGCCTTGATCCAGGCCACCCGCGATAGATTGCGCGAAGCAACGCGCCAGGGCGAAGAGGCGCAAATCGTGTTCGATCGAGCGACCCGCGAGTTGGATCGCATTGACGAAGCGACGCGGAACCGGGCCGGGGTGATCTACAAGAAAGAAAGCCCAGAACAGGCCGAATGGCTGGACCTCTTCCGCGGCGACGACATCAGCAACTACCAGATCGTAGACGTAGCCAAGGTCCAGATGTTCTTTTTCACCATCGCCATTGTCTTCACCTACGCCGTGCTGATCTGGGCGCTGATGTCCACGAGCGCCGCTCTGATGCAGCCGGAACTCAGCTTCCCCCCATTTTCCGACACGCTAAATGCCCTGTTGGGCCTCTCCCATGCCGGTTATCTGGTCGTAAAGGGCACAGGTTAAGCGGCGCAAGGTTTGGCGGGATTCATGGTATAATGTCGGAAGCGTTACGCTGAATTTTGAGAGAGGTACGAAGGAAAAACAATGGACGAATTGAAAGTTGGAACTATCACCTGGTACGATGCCGAGTCAGGGGCATTTATTGAGGATTTGCCGGAAACCACGCCTGAGTCGCCGCCTGTACAGCAGCAGCAACTACCTCCTTCCCCCACGTCGCAAATCTTTGTTCCTAGCGAACTCTTGGGCAATATGTTCTTGCGTACCGGCGAGTTGGTTCGTTACACAGAAAAAGATCGGATTGCTACCCATATTGAGCCATTGATGCCCAGCAAAACGACCAAATCTTATCGGCCGCGCTTTAAGTAGCGTTTTGCCGGCCCTTTTCCCGTTTGTTTGTTGCAAAGACAGCCTGCCCACAGGCTGTCTTTCTCTTTTTCAACCCATTCGGCCAACCTGGGGCGGCGCGCCGAGATTTGTAACTCTTGTCTCACTGGGGTAATCTTGCTGCGTGACTGAACCAACGCCACCACCGCGCACAGGGAGATGGCGGCAGGCTATCTATGCGACGATGCCGCTGCTGTTGCTATTATTGTGCCTGGGTCTGATTCAACTATTGCCAGAAGGAAGGGTTGGATCAACGGCCGTTTCCCCTCCCTCTCCTCTCGCCAACCCAACCGGAGCCATCGGCCAAGCCGGTGCTGGTCTGGTCACCGCCACGCCCCCCAACCCGACAGCCACCGCTGTGGCAACGCCGACGCCCACCTTCACCCCCACGCCGTGGCCTACCCTGCCACCAGAGGCGCGTATCGAACTGCTTGGCCCGCCGGATGGCAGTGTGCTGCCAGCCAACGCCCCAATTTCCCTTTTCTGGACCTGGCCTATGGCATTGCGGGAAGGGGAGGTGTTTGTCGTTTATCTGTTGCTGGGGGAGGAGGAACGGCCGTTTCCCCCCCTGGATGAACCGAATATGGGCAATGGCTACCAATGGCAGCTCCAACCGTCCGACCTGGCCGGATTATCGGGCGAACTCCGCTGGCAAATTCGCCTGGAACGCAGCGCAGACGGCAATCCCTTGCTCATCAGCGACACGCGAACCCTTCGCCTCCTGGCATCTCCCTAAAGGCCGGTGAAATCACCACCTAAAAAGGTACTCATAAATAAGACACGGCGGTTCATCCTGTGGTATACTTCAGCCATTCTTGTGATAGTTTTCACGTTGGCAGAAACCTCCCATGTCAGACGAACGATACAGTGGGCAGCAAATTGGGTTGTACGAAATTCAGGCACAGCGCGAGTTGCGCCATGGTATCGCTATTTACGCGGCCCAAGATGGCCGACAAGGCGACTCAGTTCTTTTTCTCCTGGCGACGATTGAAGAAGGGGCAGACCGTTTCAAACGGCAGATGGAGTTACTCGCTCAACTGAAGCACCCCGGCATCCCCCAGGTCTTGGAAACAGGCGTTACCGCACAAAAACAGCCTTACGCTTTCGTCGCAATCGCGCCAGGGACGCTGCTTTCCGAACGGTTGGCAGGAGATGAACCTTATCCTCCGCTGGAGGCGCTGCGTCTGGCCCGGCGGGTGGCTGAGATACTCACTGTTCTTCATCCGGCCGGCATCGTTCACCAGGATTTACGACCAGACCACATTTTGTTGGGTGATGATGGGCAA
>CAYONK010000448.1:0-4395 GCA_964405285.1 uncultured Ardenticatenaceae bacterium | reverse complement strand
ACCAGCAGGACAGGATAACGGTTTCTATTATAAAGGTGTAGGCTGTCTTCATGGCTCATGTTGCACCTGCTCTTTTACCAAACGTATAATGGCGTCCAAAAATTCACAATTCACAATTCACAATTCACAATTCATCATTCATGAGGAAGGGTTATTATGCCTGTTTACGAATTTCGCTGCCAGGATTGCGGCCGTCTGGTACGGTTGACCTTCTCCATTGCCGAGTATGAGCAGGCGCAGCCAGTTTGCGTCTACTGTCAGGGAACGAATTTGAAGCGGCGCATCGGCCGGCTGGCTATCGCCAAATCGGAAGACAGTCGCCTGGATTCGATGATGGACGACAGCGCCCTGGCCGGTCTAGACGAAGAAGACCCGAAGGCCATCGGCCGTTTTATGCGCAAGATGAGCCGGGAAATGGGTGAAGACATGGGGGATGAGTTCAACGAGGTTGTGGACCGCCTGGAAAAAGGTGAGTCACCAGAGGCCATCGAAGCCTCTATGCCGGATTTGGGCGGCGGCGGGGATATGGGGGATGGGATGTTTTAGAGATTAGAGATTGGAGATTGATGGAATCTCTACTCTCTAATCTCCAATCTCTCCAGGACAATCGCCTGCAAATCTGCCTGGACGACGGACAACGGCCGTTCCCCATCCACCACCACCCACCTATCCGGCTCCGCGGCGGCCAGAGCGTGGTAGCCTTGCCGCACCCGCTCGTGGAAGGTCAACGTTTCCAGGTCCAGCCGGTTCATTTCATCACCACCGGTCTGCCGCCGGGCCAGCCCACGCGCCACGTCAATGTCTAGCAGCAGCGTCAGGTCCGGCCGTAAACCCTGGGTGGCGAGGCGCGTTAGAAAATGCAGCTCATCCAGGTCCACCCCCCGGCCATACCCCTGGTAGGCGATGCTGCTGTCGGCAAAGCGGTCGCACAACACCACCTGCCCCTGGGTCAGCGCCGGCCGGATCAACTCGGCCACGTGTTGGGCGCGGGAGGCGGAGTAGAGGAGGAGTTCGGTAACGGCCGTCATCGCCACATTATTCACGTCATGCAAACAGGCGCGAATCTGGTCGCCAATTGGCGTGCCCCCCGGCTCCCGCGTCTGCGTCACCCCATAACCCCGCTCACGCAAAAACGCCGCCAACAACCCAATCTGGCTCGACTTCCCGCTGCCCTCCGGCCCCTCTAGTGTGATGAACATGATGTTGGATGGTTGGATGGTTGGATGGTTGGTTGGTTTGTTGGGTTGGTTGGATTAACTAACCAACCAACTAACTCCCCCTCACCCATTCCGCCGTTCGCTGAAAATGCGGACAAACCGGTTCGGCTCTTTGCCGTAGCTATGCGAGACCAGATTCGCCTGCCGCGCCATCTCGTGCTGGTAGCGCCGGATGGAGGAGTTGACCGGGCGTAAATCCACCGAAGCGTGGCCGGTGAGGACGCGCTGAATACCTTGCTCCGCGTCGGCCACCGCCACGTCAAAGGGGTCTTCCGGCTTCACGTCCAATTCCAGCGCCTGAGCCAGAAAACTCTCCATTTGCGCCACTGTGTTAGCGCGCAAAATGTAGACTGGAATGCGCATCTGCTCCGCTTGCAGCACCAATTTGCGCTGCTTGCGGTAATAGCTCTTCAACGTGAGGAAGACGTCGGCCTCCGCCAGACTTTCGACAATCTCGATCCGGCTTTTTAGCTGCTTGGCCGCCTGGAAGAGGCGGTTCCGGGCGACGCCGAAGACGAAGACGTTCAACCCTTGTCGTTCGGCCGGTTGTTCAACGGCCGTTTGGCTGCTTGCCGGACCATCCAGGCGGATACGGCCGTTATTCCCATTGCTCTTAACCGGAAACTCCGGGGCCGAACCTTCCCGGTTCGCCCGCAGCGCGCGCGAATCACGCGGCGCGCGCGGGTCCCGATCCGGCCGGTTCTCCCGTCGTCCCGTCACCGCCGACGACGTTACCAGCATCGTCTGCTGCTCATGGCTGATTTGCCCCTGTTCATCCCGCGAGCGCAGGTCTACGTCAAACGGCTGACCGCGCAGCATCGCATCTACCGAGGTGGTTACATCCCGATGGACCAAAAGCTGCTGCCGGTTTTGGATTTCGATCAGCACGTCAAACGTCGGCGGGGCGCGTCGTTCCAGCACCGTCTTCTGCGTACCGCGCCGCCGCGCTTCCTCGTCAGAGAGCGTCACGCTCTCAATGCCGCCCACCAGGTCCGACAACGTGGGATTGAGTAGCAGATTTTCCAGCGTGTTGCCATGCGCCGTGCCGATGAGCTGCACCGCCCGTTCGTTGATTGTGCGCGCCGCGCTCGCCTCCTGCTCCCGGCCAATCTCGTCAATGACGATAACCTCCGGGTTGTGGTTCTCCACCGCCTCGATCATCGTTTCATGCTGGTGCGAGGGACGGGGCACTTGCATCCGCCGGGCGCGGCCAACGGCCGGGTGGGGGATGTCGCCATCGCCGCCGATTTCGTTGGAGGTGTCTACGATGATCACCCGCTTCTCTTCGGCCAGAATGCGGGCCACTTCGCGCAGCATCGTCGTCTTGCCCACGCCAGGCCGGCCGAGCAGGAGGATGCTGTGCCCTTCGGCGATGATGTCGGTGATGATGTCAATGGTGCCGTAGACAGCCCGCCCCACGCGGCAAGTCAGGCCGACCACCTGACCGCGCCGGTTGCGGATACCGGAAATGCGGTGCAGGGTGCGGGCAATCCCGGCGCGATTGTCGTCGTCGAAATTGCCGATATTGGCCACGACGCCATCAATCTCTTCCTGGGTTATTTCTTTGGAATTGAGGAGGTGTTCGCCGTCTACATAGCGGGCGGTGGGTACGCGCCCCAGGTCCATCACAATTTCTAGTAGTTCATCGGACCGGCCGATCTCTTCGATTTTCTGACGCACCCTTGCGGGCAGAATAGCGAGCAGGGCTTCTAAATCTTCTCTATCTTGTTTTTCTTGGTGTTCTATCATGAACGCTACTGTTTCCGTTGCTGTGCAGGCGATGAAAGCGCTGCACAATGGGCGCCGAGGCGGGGATACCTTGTGCTTCGAGAACGGCCGTTAACTCCGCCACCGGCTTTCTTTGATGCTTAACCGTATGCTTCACCATCACAGCCTGGCTGCCCCACAGAGAAAACCCTGCGCGATGCAGCGGCCCTTGCAGCCAGCTTTGATAACGCCGCACACAGCAAAATACCGGCTGTGCGACGGTTGGCTGGGCCACTTGCACCGCCGCCGCCACAATCTCATCCACACCAGCTTCAGCATGCGGGTGGATAAACAAACGCAGCCAGGAGGCCAACGACCCCTTGTATATGTGAATGAAAGCCATCAACTCGCCATCTTCGCGCAGCACCCAGCTTTCCCCATTGCTCAAAGGGGGCAGAGGCTCAACCGATTGTACCAACCGGGGCACAATGTTGGCGTATAAAAGTTGAATATCCCAATCATCCGTCGCCTGACGTGGCCGCACCAGTTTACGCCGCGCCACCTCTAGTTGATGAGTGCCTTCCAACACCCAAATATCCTGCCGGGTGTAGATAGCAAACCCGGCTCTTCGCAACACCGGCAATTCACCGCCCGTTTCGCCGACCTCAGCCACCAGGCTATGAATCCCTCGCCGACCAACCTCGGCCACCGCCTGATCGAGCAGAGAGAGCCAGACCGCTTCATTCAGCTTACCTGTATTCCCATTTGCCAGCGGCACAGCCTCGGTTTGCGACACATCTGGCGTGGCGCCCAGGAAAAAAATACGGGCATGGGAAGACTCGGCCGGCACCTGCAATTGAATAAAACCAGCCGCCTCTCGATCCTCCGATTTCCAGACCAACGTCGGGTAATCGCCGCTGACCATGCTCACCAAAGCATCCCGCACCGGGTGCGGGTTGTGGGTTAGCGCCGCCTCAGTGTGCAGCGGCACTAAATGCTCGCTCAAGCGGTGGATCAAAGCCAGATCACGTAGGGCAAACGAACGTATCATTCTAATAGGAAAGTTTAACAATCGTCGGGATGCAAATCAAGCGGCTCCTTTCCATTACATGACAAACATTAAGATTCATCCGGTCTTGAGCAAACTCGTTTTCCGCAAAGCAACTGTGTTATAATTTCCTCATCATTTCCCGGCTTTTCTTGCCTGAACCAGATGCTTTAAGGTCTTTAAGGCAAGAATGGCGTGAAAAAGGCGGTAGTATTATCAGCCTGCACTCCGTAACACCATTACCCTCCATATTTACGACAAAGGAGAACATTCTATGTCTACACTTGCCCTCACGATACGCGAATCCATCCGCTACCGTGGTCGCAGTGGTCATTGGAGTTGGGTAGCCCACCGCGTTTCCGGCCTGGCTATTCTGCTGTTCCTCACCATCCATGTGTGGGATACGGCCAATGCCCACTTTTT
>CAYONK010000447.1:0-4399 GCA_964405285.1 uncultured Ardenticatenaceae bacterium | reverse complement strand
GACAATTTCAAGGTATCATGGGCAAAACCCATTCTTGGCCAAACAGGAGGTAGCATGACAGGACCAGAGATTCAGATGCAGGGTAGCGGCTGGCGCGATAGCTGGCGCGAATTCCCCTGGTGGCTGGTAGCCATTATCGGCTTCCTGCTCATTATAGGCTTCCTGGTTTTCACCGATCCCGAAATCCGCGAAGCCTTTCTCTTCATCCTCCCCGGTATTCGCCTGACGCTCTACATCACCCTGGCCGGTTTTGGTGTCGCTCTGGTGATTGGCTTGCTGGCCGGTTTGGGCCGTATCAGCAAGAACACGTTTGTGCGGAATGTGGCTATCACTTACGTGGAATTTGTGCGTGGCGTGCCGACGCTGGTGCTGATTCTGACGCTGGCCTACGTGTTGGTTCCGGCCGTGAGTAATGCGATGGGGGTAGACGGCCGGAAAGTCTCCATCGAACTGCGGGCCATCTTCTCCCTGGCGATCATTTACGGCGCCTTCCTGGCGGAAATCTTCCGGGCCGGTATCGAATCCATCTCCAAAGGGCAGATGGAAGCAGCCCGCTCCCTGGGCATGACCTACCGACAGGCGATGCAGTATATCATCCTGCCCCAGGCGGTGCGCAACATTTTGCCCGCCCTGGGCAACGATTTTATCGCCATGCTCAAGGACTCCTCGCTGGCCTCCGTGCTGGCCGTGCGTGAGCTGACACAGCGCGCTCGCCTGCACGCAGGCAGTACCTTCCGCTTCCCGGAAACCTACATCGTCCTGGTCTTCTGCTATCTGACGATGACCATTATCCTCAGCCTGCTGCTGCGTTGGTATGAGCAGCGGTTGGACAAGGATGCGCGGTAGGAATTGAGATTGGAGATTGGGCTAATCTCCAATCTCCAATCTCCAAAAAGGGGCAACATGAACGATTCGATCATCAGTATAGAAGGGCTGCATAAATACTTTGGGCACGTGCAGGCGGTGAAGGGCGTGGATTTGCGGATTCGGCGGGGCGAGGTGGTGGTGGTGGTTGGCCCCAGCGGGTCGGGCAAAAGCACGGTGCTGCGCTGCATCAATCATCTGGAAGTGCCGACCGGGGGCGCGGTGTACATTGACGGGGTGCATCTGGAAGATAAGAAGACGAACATCAATGAGGTGCGGGCGGAGGTGGGCATGGTGTTCCAGCAGTTCAACCTGTTCCCGCATCTGACGGTGCTGCAAAATGTGACAATTGCCCAGGAGAAGGTGCGGAAGCGGAGCAAGGAGCAGGCGAAGGAGATCGCTATGCAGCAGTTGGAGCGGGTGGGTATCCCGGAGAAGGCGGAGGCGTACCCGCGCCAGTTGTCTGGCGGGCAGCAGCAGCGGGTGGCGATTGCCCGGTCGCTGGCGATGCAGCCGAAGATCATGCTGTTCGATGAGCCGACGAGCGCCCTGGACCCGGAGATGATCAAGGAGGTGCTGGACGTGATGTTGGACCTGGCGCGGGGCGGCATGACGATGGTGGTGGTGACGCACGAGATGGGGTTTGCGAAGGCGGCGGCCGACCGGGTGGTGTTTATGGATGATGGGCAGGTGGTGGAGGTTGGGCCGCCGAATCGGGTGTTTAGTACGCCGACCCATGAGCGGACGAAGCTGTTTTTGAGTAAGATTTTGGCGCATTGAGTGCGATGTTTTATGGTGGTGAGAGGGGGAAACGGCCGTTTTCCCTCCCACTTCTTCACACAGACCAGAGGAGAAACCCTAATGACCGATGACACATTGACTGTCCCTGATTTCGCGGAAACAGAAGCCACATTAGACGAACTGTTCAGCGAAGTCACTAAGTGGGAAAGCCCTTTAGCTGGCGGCGAGAGATTAGACGTAGGCGGACAGGCGCTAGACAGCCTGCGCCAGACCAGAGTGATGTTCGGCAACCCTCGCGCCAATCTCGTGGCTTTAACTGCGGACCAACTTCACGGTTCGGGCCTTGAATTGACCAGCATCCAAAGAGCGCAGCTTGAGGGTAACTATGATTTCTATTACATGACCATCACCGTGGATATGCAGCCAAAACCGGGGGCGCACTTTCAATCGTTGGCCTGCAAGCTGGATTTTGGACCCAAAGGGGCAGACGAACCCATTGTGCAAGCCATATTCCCCAAAACAAACTGGAAAAGTGTTATGGAATGGGGTGGCGGGATGAAATTGGGTCTGGATGCTGACCTGAAGTGGAAGGTCGGTGTAGATGCCTCCGCCTTATCGCAGTTGTCGGAACAAGCCCCAGAGTTGAGCGCTAACCTGGAAAACAAGAACGAGATGAAATCTTACATCGTTCTCCATGATTTTTCTTATGATTTGGGCCGCTTTGAGATTGTCGCTTTTGGTGAAGACAATTCCGAGTGCTATTGGTATATTCAAAACGCCGATTTGCAACAGGTGGTGACTGTCAGATTCGGCGTTGTGTTCAAAGTGCCAAAGGGGACTACTTCCGTTACTTTGGAAGGGCTGGCCTGGGCAGAACCAAGTATGCACTGGCTGGTGGAGCATGTGCGCAATGTTTTTGCCGACCTGTCTGAGAAGTTGCAGACCTTGCTGCGTCGCCGGGAGGCGGCCGGTAAAGAGCTGTCTCGTGGGGCGCGGGAACGTTGGACGTTGGAATTGCCGGAGTAACGACCGTTTCGCCACAGCACACCACACAGATTGGACCAATCTTCAAGATTGGTCCAATCTAATCTATCAAAACACAGGACACAGCCGCCGATGAGTGAATACTACACCTACCGCATTCGCCTGAACACTGATCACGTCGTGCGCGTGGAAAAACGCAGACCAGATGGTACTGTCACTGGAGAGCCGATAGGTGAATTCAGATATGTTGGTCAACTTAAATCAACGATTGACGATTTGGTAGAGAAAAGTCGACAAGATCAGCTAAATGATAGTGAAGCGATATTACAGTTGGGTGAGACTTTATTTGAGGCTCTCTTTGACGACACTCTACGTGTTGATCTCATTTCTCTATATAATCAGGTTGTCCACGTTGAAAAAAGCCTATTGCGTATTGAGCTTGACATCAACGAGTCGACGATGCCGGAAGTCGCGGCACTGCCATGGGAATTTATGCGGCTACCGCAAAAAGCCAATTTGGGAACTCTTTGGCTAGGCAGTGCGCGCGGTATCATCTTTTCGCGCCGTCGCGCTCAGTGGTCTATGGCTCAGCCGATTCAGTTACAACCAAACGAAAAAGTGCGAATCGCTTTGGTTATTGCTGATCCCTCTGATTTAGGACTCGTAGCTTATGAAAAAGTTGAGAGTGAGCTAAGAGGCTTAGTCAAGACACACTCTGATAAATTTCTGTTGCTCCCTACCGTCAAACAGGCAGACGCTGAAAAAATTGACCATTTGTTAAGTGAGGGACCTCATATTTTTCACTTTCTTGGTCACGGTCGTTTAACTAGTGGCGATAAAGAAGGCCAGATTGCTCTGGTAAATGTTTTTGGCAGGTCTGATTGGATAGATGCTGACTTTTTTAGTGATTTATTAAATACTCACCGACCTGGTGTAGTTGTATTGCAAGCATGTGAAGCAGGAGCATTATCCGCATCACGGGCATTTGTAGGTATGGCTTCACGCATCGTGCAGCAAAACATTCCGGTGGTCGTAGCTATGCAGTACGAGGTGTCCAACAGCACGGCCGTGCGCTTCGCCCTCAAGTTCTACCAAAACCTGGCCGAAGGCTATCCGGTGGACTGGGCGGCGCAAAACGGCCGTCGGGCCATCGCCCTGGCCACCCAATACAAATCACGCGACTTCGCCACCCCCGTTCTGTTTATGCGCGTGGCCGATGGGTATTTGTTCAACCGCCCGGCAGGATCGGAAAAGAAAGAGGCCAGTTCAGTTGCCCCGGTTCCAGCCAACCCGCCCACAAATGTAGAAAGCGCGATCCCCACCACAGCAGAAGCGCCTCCTCTACCCAAACTCATTGCCGACAAGTTCGATCTGACAGGAATACGCACTCTTTGTTTCGATGTGGGGCTTGACTTCGATGATCTGGGGTCGCCAGGTCGGTCAGGTAAGGCCCATGATCTTTTTGGCAAAGCCGAGCGGCTGGGACGACTCGACACGCTGGTTAAAGCGATGGCACAGGCAAACCCGACCACCGTGAACGGTATTAAAGCAAATTTGTACGTCTTCATGGAGCGATTGAACCCAGGCGATTTGATTGCCATATGTCAGCAGCTACAGTTAGATTGCGCTAACTTAAAGCTGGATTCTGCCGGATTGTTGGGCTATGAAGCGAATAAATACATTCGCACGGAGCGAACGCGGGCGCTGCAAGATTATATGGTGGCAAACGGCCGTTACCCCGAACTCGTCCAAACCATCAAAGTATACTTGCCAGGCACGGATCTGAGCATCTTCGAGATGTGATCATGAC
>CAYONK010000446.1:0-4413 GCA_964405285.1 uncultured Ardenticatenaceae bacterium | reverse complement strand
ATCGTCTCCGCCCCCCCGGCGATGACGGCGTCCGCCCCGTCGGCGATGATCCGCTCGGCGGCCATGGCGATGGTCTGCAGGCCGCTGGAGCAGAAGCGGTTGACCGTCATCCCGGCCACGTCCACCGGCAGCCCGGCGCGGATGGCGATGGAGCGGGCGAAGTTCAGCCCCTGCACCCCTTCCGGCATGGCGCAGCCGATAATCACGTCGTCAATTTCCTGCGGATCGAGCGCCCCGCCCATCTCCGCCAGCAGCGCCTGAATCACCGTCGCCGCCATCTCATCCGACCGCCAATTGCGCGTCGTGCCTCGTTTTGATTTGCCAACGGCCGTTCTCTTGGCCGCAACGATTACAGCTTCTCGTGTCATCTATCTCTCCGTTTTCAATTGACAATTGTCAATTGACAATTGTCAATTATCAATTTCGCAGCGGTTTCCCGGTCATCAACATCGCCGTCATCCGTTCCCGCGTCTTCTCTTCGCCGAGCAGGGAGAGGAAGGCTTCCCGCTCCAGGTCCAGAATGTGCCAGGGGTCCACCCAGGTCGGGCCGCTCAGGTCGCCGCCGGTGAGGATGTAGGCCAGCTTTTTGGCGATTACCACATCGTGGTCGGTGGCGTAGCCGCCCCAGTTGAGGCTCTTCACCCCAACCAACAGCGCGGAATAGACGTCGCGGCCGGCGGCGTAAATCTTCTCCACTTCCGGCGGACGCGCCCCGATGCGGGCCAGTTGCAAGGCGCGATGCCGGGCGATCGCCAGCCGGTGGTCGCCATTCATGACGATGAGGTCGGTGGGCGAGAGATAGCCCAACTCTTTGTTCTCCCAGGCGCTTGTGCCCACTTTGGCCAGGCCGATTTGCTCGAAGGCGACTTGCAGCGCGGGCACGGGGTCGGCGTTGGGGATTTGCATGGTGGGGTTGACTTTGCGCCGCAGCACTTCCTTGCAGCCGCCACCGGCCGGAATCAGGCCGACGCCCACTTCCACCAGACCCATGTAGCTCTCGTGGTTGGCGACGGCTTCCCAACCGGCCAGGGCCATCTCCACACCGCCGCCGAGAGCCATGCCTTGAACGGCCGTTACCACCGGTTTCGGCGCGTGGCGCAGCTTAAAGGTGAGCATCTGCAAGCTGTGGATCATCTTGTTCAGCTCATCCCAATGGCCGGACGCGGCGGCCACGCCGACGGCGAACAGGTTCGCCCCCACGCAGAAATTGTCGGCGTCATTGCCGATGACCATTGCGTCGAAATCGTGGTCCAGCCGTTCCAACGCCTTGTAACCCATGGCGATGATGGCGTCGTCAATGGCGTTCATCTTGGCGTGGAATTCGTAGAGCAGCACGCCATCGCCCATGTCTAGCAGGCTGGCGCTCTCGTTGCGTTCCACCTCTTTCCCGGCGGCGTAGAGGTCGGGGATGACCACCACTTTCTTGTCCACCGGGCGCGGCTGGTAGCTTTTGCTCTGCCAATCGTAACAGCTTCCGTTTTGGTAGAAGCTGGGGCAGCCCGCGTCGAGCATTTCCTTGACCCAGGGAGCCACTTCCAGCCCGGCCGCTTCCATTTTGGCGGCCGTTTCGGCCACGCCGAGCATGTCCCACATCTGGAAGGGGCCAGCTTCGTGGGCGAAGCCCCAGCGCATGGCGTCGTCCACGTCGCTGAGCTTGTAGGCGATTTCCGGGGCGACGTAGGCGGCGTAGGCGAAGCCGAAGTAGAGCAGATCGCGGGCGTAGTTGGCGGCGCGGTCGTCAAATTCCAGCAATTTCCGCACCCGTTCGCCCAAATCCTCAACCTTGCGTACTTTGCCGATGGAGTCGAAGCGGGGGCTGCCGCCATCGAAGTATTCCAGCGTTTCCGGGTTGAGGGTGAGGAAGACGCGCTTGCCGCCGACAAAATCTTGCTTGTAGAAGCCCTGGCCGACTTTGTTGCCGAGCCATTTATTGGCGATCATTTGCTGCATCATCGCCGCCGTTTTTTCTGGCTTCAAGGTTTCGCGGTAGGCGTCGTCGGGCACGGCGTCATAGAGGTTTTGGTTGACGTGGCCCATCACGTCCAGCCCGACCAGGTCGAGCAGGCGGAAGGTGGCCGTTTTCGGCCGGCCGATGGTGGGGCCGGTGATGGCGTCTACTTCGGCGACGGTGTAGCCTTGCTGCAAGGCGTGTTCGATGCCGTAGGAAGCGGCGACGGCGAAGAAGCGGTTGCCGATGAAGTTGGGCGTGTCTTTGCAGACGACGACGCCCTTGCCCAACACGTCCCGGCCAAATTTCACCATGAAATCGGTCACGGCCGGGTCGGTCTCCGGCGTGGGGATGATTTCTAGCAGTTTGAGGTAGCGGGGCGGGTTGAAGAAGTGGGTGCCGAGGAAACGGGCGCGGAATTGGGGGGAACGGCCGTCGGTGATCTGGTTGATCGGGATGCCAGAGGTGTTGCTGGAGATGATAGCGGTTGGCTTGCAAGTCGCTTCCAACTTCTCCATCAGCGCCTGCTTCAAATCCAGCCGCTCAATGATCACCTCCACCACCCAATCGCAATCGGCCAGCAGGTTAAAATCATCCTCCGTATTGCCGACGGTGATCAGGTCGCCCCGGTCCTTGCGGGCCAGGTTGGCCGGTTTGGCTTTGGCCATGCGGTCATACAGACCTTGCACCAGGCGGTTACGCGCCTTCGGGTCGGCCTGCTCCGCCTCGCTAAGATTGGGCGTCGGGATGTCCAACAGCACCACCGGGATGCCGATGTTGGCCAGATGGGCGGCAATGCCGCCTCCCATCGTCCCGGCGCCCACAATGCCTACTTTGTCAATGCGATAGCTCATGAATCTCTCCTTCAGTGGGTTTTGTTACTCACCATAATGAGAACGGGCACGTTTGCCACGTGTCATGCTGAGCGGAGCGAAGCATCCCAACGGCCTTTGTCAGTTAGGACGAGCGGGATGCTTCGGAGGACCTCAGCATGACATGGTTTTGTGTAGAGACGTTGCATTGCAACGTCTCTACGATTGTTACTTCAATTCGCGGCGGGAATAGCCGAGGATGCTGCGGGCGACGATGAGGGTGTTGATCTGCTTGGTCCCCTCGTAGATGTCGTTGATTTTGGCGTCGCGCATCCACTTTTCTGTCAGCCATTCACGAGTATACCCCATCGGCCCCAGCAGTTCGACCGCTTTTTGGGTGATCCAGGTGACAGCTTCACCGGCGCGGGCTTTACACATGCTGGCCTCCAGCCGGTTCGGTTTGCCATGGGCCATCAACACAACCGAACGTAGGGTGAGCAGCCAGGCCGCCTTGTGCCGCGCTTCCATCTCCAACAGGTCGCGCTCGACCGAAGTCATCTGGTGCTTCGGTTTGGTGTAATCTACCTTGATGCCTTCTTCGGCCAGCTTGGCCTGGGTGAATTCCAGGGCGGCGCGGGCGATGCCCATGGCGCTGGAGGCGACGGCCGGCCGACTGGCGTCAAAAGTAGCCATCGCGCCCTTAAACCCTTTGGTGGAGCCATCGCGTTGGGTGACTTCGGCGCTGCCGAGGATGTTGTCGTAGGGGATGCGGGCGTTTTCAAAGACGATGGCGACGGTGTCGCTGACGCGGATGCCCAGCTTATGCTCTCGCTTGCTGACGGTGACGCCGGGGGTGTTGGCTTCGACGATGAAGGATTTCATGCCAGAACGGCCGGCCGCGCTGTCCACCGTCGCCCAGACCACCACAAAACCATCGGATTCATCGAGGGCCAGACCGCCGTTGGTGCAGAAGATTTTCTCGCCGTTGAGGATCCATTCGTTGGCTTCCGGGTCGAGGGTGGCGGTGGTGCGGATGTTGCTGGTGTCGGACCCCGCGCCCGGCTCGGTCATAGCCATTGCGCCCCATTTCGGCTCGCCTTCGCCAAATTTGCCCAGGATGCGGATTTTCTGGTCCACTGTACCGACCGCCTCGACGGCCGCGCCGCCCAGGGCCGGGTCCGGGGTGCAGAGATATTGCCCGGCATCGCCCCAGCTTAACATCTCAATCATCATAATCAGACGCAAGATGCTGAAGTCTGGGCCGGTGCGCTCTTTTGGCTGGCTGCTGCCGTTGCCGTTCATTTGTTGCTGCAACTTCTCGGTGCGCCGTTTGTATTGCTCGCGCATGATCGGCCACATCATGTTGATGTATTCTAACGGCCGTTCATGCTCATGCTCATCATAATGACGGGAATACGTCCGCATCACCTGCTCGGCGACCATCTTGGCCATCTGTAATTCGTTGGTAATTCTTTCGGGAATCTCGAAGTTTATCATCTTTACTCCATTGACGATTGACGATTGACAATTGACGATTGGCAGCGAGCAAATCGTCAATCGTAAATCCAAAACCGTAAATTAAACCATCACCATCCCATCAAAGGTGGCAAAGGCGCGGGCGTTGCGCAGCCAGAGTTCGACGGGGTATTCGCG
>CAYONK010000445.1:0-4419 GCA_964405285.1 uncultured Ardenticatenaceae bacterium | reverse complement strand
CGCTTGTGGTCCAACACTTGCCGGAGACTCAGATGCCGTTTCAGCTCCAACACTTCGCCCGTCCCCCACAGGGGAATGGTGATCAGGCGTTCCACGTTTCTCGGCAGCTTGTAAACCGGTTTGGCGCTGGGATCGGCGACCAGGCTGACGAGGGTGAACTGCACCGAAGGCAAGCCACGCACCAGCAGATCGCACCAGGTGCTAACGCCACCGGTGTAGTGGGGGTAGGTTCCCATGGTGACCAGGCCAACCGAGAATGGCGCGACCTGAACGTCGCTCAGGTCGTCCGGGCGTAGGGACAGAGAAGTGTGGATCTCAGCAGGCATCTATTTATCTCCGTTTCAGCCAGTTTGTTTGGGGTGAGCGCACCCAGCGAAAAGAGAGGGCGGCGACGATGATCCCCACGACCAGGAGCAGCCAGGGGGCCGGTTGTGTGGCGGCGCTGAAGTTTTTCAGGTTAACGGCCGTTGGGTTGCTCTCTTCACTGTGGCAGCCGATGATGGCTTGGTTGTCGTCTGCGGGGATGACAATGTGCCAACTTTCAACGTTGGCGGCGGTGTCGGTGTAACTGCCTTCGTTGGTGGTGGTAGAAACGGTGGCCAGGTAGGAATAACGGCCGTTGCTGTTCCCATTGCTCGCGCCAGACGGGTTGACGCTTTTGTAAATGAGGTACACTCCTGGCGAGGCGCTCCATCGGATGAGTTTGTTGCTGCCATCCCAAGAACCGGGGAGCATGACAGGACAATCGCTGCTGCTGATGACACCGACAGTCCCGTGTTCGGTGAGTGGGTCATTATTGTTTTGCAAATAGGAGTAAACCCAGATTGTGCCGCTATCAACGCCCAATCCGCCAAAAACAAACTGCATCGTTGCCCCGGATCCTGGCGCAGGAGCGAAGTTCGTGGGGTTCATTCGCCATATACCACCCTGATACCCCTGATCTACGCCGCTGGCGCTGTTGAAACCATCTTCGGTAAGCACCTGGTTCGGCGGGTTGTTGGTATCGTACCAGGCGACGTAGTTGGCACGCGCAGGCGAGTTGAGCAGTTGGCCGTAATCTATCACGGAGCCAGCCAAGACAGTCTGTATGCCCCACGCCAAACCAATCACTAACAACACATAAACGATCAACCACTTGCTATTTTTTTGCATGGCTACCTCCCTTGTCACTTTAGGGCCATACACTCCCTTCTACCGAATCTACGGCTACCGATACGCGATATGGATAGCCAATATAGATCGGAAAATCTCCAATTGGTGTTGGCTGAGAAAGGAATGTCTGGAAATTTTGTCCGCTCGCATTCCACCTTTCGACGGTGAACACTGTCGTTTGTGGTGTGGCGTTGGTTTCGATGTCGCCTTGCAGCAAGGATGCCAGAGTGTTCGTGTTCTGTTGCAAAGGCAACGTAATCCAATTGAAATCTGAGTCGTTCGTTTGCAGCAGGGGATAGCTAAAGAGTGTGGGGTCTGGCACACGACCGACCAGGGTCCAGATAACGGCCGTTTCCTCCGGTATTTCCACCGACAGCCGATAAGCGCCCCCTACGCTCAGCTCGAAATCGCCAAAAGGGGTGGGAAGCGCGACGTAGCTTTGGTAATTCTGAGAAGATGCTACCCAGCGCTCAACAACCGGGACATTGATCGCCCCACTGCTGTTCAGTGCGATGTACTCAACCAGATCAGAGGCGTGCTGTAAACCGGCGTCGAGCGGCAGCGCAATCCAATTAAAGTCAGTCCCGCTCGTCTCTGTCAGCGAAAAATCAAACTCGCCAACCCGATTAGAAAAGGCCGATTCTTCATACCAACAATTGTTGCCAACGGCCGTTACCACATAGGTATAGTTATTCGCCACGTCGCCAACCCCATTAAGATGGGTGAAACCCGGTTCAGTCACCTCCGCCAGCAAATCAGCCGGAGTGGGGCTGAAGTAAGGGTTGTTGGCGCGGGCATACACGCGGTAAACGGCGGCCGTCAGTGGTCCTCCCATCGTATCCTGGCTGATGGGCGACCAGGTTAATGCCAGATCAGCGCCATTGCGCGTCACCGCCAGGTCCGTGATCGCGGTCGGAATACGCGCCTCTTCGCCAGGGATGATCCGCGTCTCGTTCGCAGTCATCGCCACGTAAGAGATTGGCTGACTGGCGTATACCTCTGTATTGCCCCCATACAGAATACCCGTCAGAGGAATCGTTGCTGCTCCGGTTACGTGCAGCCTAATCTCGTTGCCACAACTAAGCTGTCCACTAACCCCTGAAGCGTCATACGCCATCCGCTGCCGCATCAGCGCGCCAATATCTTGGGTACGCGGGCTGAGAACGGGCACGTTCTCAGCGTGATAGGTGTTGTATTTGCCATACAATTGCTCGATGAAGTCGGTCATCACGGTGCGGCCATCACCATAATCGCCAAAGTTGTTCATGTGAAACATCGTCGCATTCACGCTAAAGTCCAACATAAAGCCGAATGCCTGGTTCGTAATACTATTTATGATCTGCTCATAGGTGAAACAGGGGTTGGTATACCCAGAATCCACATAACCAGGGCAATAAAAAATGTTATACATATCTGTCTCTTGCTCTGGCGTAGTAACCGCGTAATAGATATTGTTGGCGTACCGGGGAACCAGCAAAATCGCCGATCTAGTCGGATGAGGAATACCTGTGTTCGGCGTAGGATTGTTAAAGTCCGGCAGCGAAGCATTCACCAACATATAACGCACCCCCAGGTTGTAAGCCGCGTCAGCCAGATCAGGGTTCGGCGGAACCAGACCGCTGTACTCGCCGGTTAATAAGGTGGTGACCGAATAATCGGTGAACCCCAACAGGTTGTTCACTATCAAGGTGTTGTTGTAGATTTCGTTGGTGCAAATGGCGTAACCAGGGTACGGATCCTGGTCAACGTCTAAGTTGAGATGGGTATAGGTGTGGTTGAGCCAGGTGAATTCTGCCTCTACTTCAATTGCCTTCGCCGTCAAAGTGCCTGGGGCAATAACGCCTTGCACTCGATCTTGTAAAGCGCCAAGTCCGTTAAAGGGCATTTCAATGTGAAAAGCAGCGGCGTTCGGTTCTGTGGCCCGGAAGTTGGTCTGCCAGTTCACCAGGTTTTGCAGTTCATCGGCCGAATTGCGGTAGCCATTTTCCTGGTACGAATGCGTCCCCAGGTCCCAGGTGTCTCCGCCACTCAACACGTCATCCGGCTGCGGAGAAAAATAAAAATGGCGCTCACCAAGAAAAATGCCGCGAGTAGCCCAATTGATCAGGCCATAGGGCAATAAACGGGCATGGATATAATCCGGCGGGATCACCGGATAATAAGAGCCTACCGTCATCACCAGATGCTCGCGGCCGTCGTCTGGGCGGTACAGGGCCAGTAACGTATCCCCATCTCCATCCAGCAGAAGCGGCGTCACATCCGCGTCGGCCGTCGGCTGGCCGATATACCCATAGAAACAGGGGCCATCAATCGGCAGCGCAATACCTGATTTGAGGTAATGAAAAGCATCCGCCCCGGCTGTCGTCAGGGAAGCGTCAAACGGATTCCCTGGTGTTGCGCCACAATCGCCAGTGACGACTCGGACAAAATCCAGACCGTAGGGGGTGGCCGAAGGGTAGGCGTACCAGGTGACCTGTCGCACGCCAAAATCCCGCATGTACGTCTCCAAAACAGCCTGCTCATCAGCGCTTAATCCCCACCACACATTGCTAGTCGTGACAAAAACCGCGTAGTAGTAACCGTGACTCGCCCCATCCCATAAATCGCTGGCCTCAATTGTGCCCTCCGGCCCGTCCAGGCTGGTGTCTAAGGTGTCGTAAGGAACCCCCAAGATGTCCAGGTAAGCTGTTGCCGTGTTGTAAATCCCCTCTTCATAGGGCAGCGACCCATCAATGACAAGCACCTTCATGTCCAGCACCTGGTTGGCGATGACGGTGGCCGGGGTATATGTAGTGGTCAGCTGATTGGCACGGTATGGCGGAGGTTGCAAAGGCGGCACGTAAGGCTTGCCCTCTTCTCCCTCTGGCGGCATTGGCCGTGTCCCTGCATCAGCATAACCTGCTGCCTGTAACGTCGCCAATAAAACGACGCTCATCACGACAACAAATGCGAAATAGACCCAAGATCTCCAGATCTGGCGCTTCATCATACTCCCTCCAATCTGCATTGTTGCAGATAGAAATTCGCGGCGATATTTAATTGTCGTTTATAGAATCGGTGGGGCTTGCGGTATTCAAAACTGGCTTACGCTAAGGCATAACACAAACAAGAACCGTACAACTTTAATAGCCACACGTCCCATCGGCATTAGCGATACTGAGAAATTTATTAATGAAATTTTACACAAACAAACTTACAGCAATCCTTAACGGCTCAGCAATTCTCAATTTAACAAGCGAGATGTCATGCTGAGGTCCTCCGAAGCAT
>CAYONK010000444.1:0-4435 GCA_964405285.1 uncultured Ardenticatenaceae bacterium | reverse complement strand
CTCGAGCGGAAAAGCAACTGGCAGCGCACCTATTACATTATCCCCGGAGATTACATCCCGGAACCGCAAAAACAACCGGACAAAAAATATCGGTTCACCCAACACGAGTATCGCCAAATGCTGCGCCATGTCGGCGTGCGTGACGCTCTGCTCAACCTGCTGGAATTGGGCTTGCATGGGCTGCGCGACATCGCCCGCGAACCGCGCAGCCGCTTCGACTTTTTCCTCAAACTGGTGGGGGATGAGGAGACGCAAGAGCGCTACCAAAGCGCCAAACAGGAATGGCATCGCCAGCGAGAGCAAGCGATGCGCCTGGAAGATAAGTTGGCCCAAGACCAGCAACATCTGAAAACGATGGCCGAAGCGGTCAAGATTGCGCGGCAGCGGCGCGATTGGCAAAAAACGCTGACCCAGGCCATGCTGTTAGAGAAACATGCCCTGGCCCGCGACGCTCGCCAGGAGGCGCGGCGTTCGATGGCAGAGAAAGAAAGCGCCACCAACAGTCTGGCGCAAACCGAGCGGAAACTGGCGGAACAAGATACGGAGGCCAAACAGTTTGAGGCGGAGATGGCGCGTTGGGAAGCCGCTTATCGCCAATGGCAGCAGGCGCGTGATGACGCGGAGAGCCGTTCGCGCCAAACGCAAAGTCAGGTAGTACGCCTGGAAGCGCAGCACGAACAACAGGCAACGGCCGTTGTCCGGCTGCGCGCCCTGCCCGAAATCCCGTTGGCCGTGGCGGAGGCCGCGCTGGAAGCCGCCGAAACCGCGTACCTGGCCGCCCATGATCGGTTGAACCAACTGCTACAGCAACAAAAAAGCCTGCAAGCGGAACTGCGACAGCTTGAAGCCAACGAGACCCCGCTCCCGCTCTTTGTGCAGCGGTTTCTCCAAGAACTCAAAGCGGCCCATATCAGCCATCAACTGCTGGCTGACGTGGTAGAGGTAACTGACCCTCGCTGGCTAGAAGCGGTGGAGGGCGCGTTGGGCCTGGAGCGCTTCACCGTCATTGTCGCCGACGAGCAGCAGCAGCAGATACAGGCAAAGGAGATCGCCCAACGGCTGGCCTATCCTGCTTACGTGTCGCCGCCCAATCCGCGCCAGCAACCCCATACGCCCCCTGACAGCCTATGGGATGTGGTACAGGTATCGGATGCGTCGGCGCAGGGATGGGTCCAGGTCCGGCTGGCGCGGCTGCGGCGCGTGGACGATGTGGCCGCCGGTCATCGCCTGGCGCGGCAAGGCGAGGCCAGCATCACTCCGCAGGCTTATCTGCAAGAGCAGCGCGGCGGCCGCAGCGTGAAGCCCGGCGAGTTGGTGTGTGGCCGCGCCGCCCGCGCCCTGCGGTTGCAGCAAACCCGCGAGCAACTGACGGCGCTGCAACGGCCGTTACAAGAAGGGGAAACGGCCGTTGCCACCGCCCACACCCAACGACAGCAAGCGCAAGAACAGGTACAGCAAGCGCAGCAGCGTCTCACCCTGCTAGAAGCGGAAAGCGCGCTGGCAGACCTGGGGCAGCAGTTAGCCACCGCTCGCGCTCTCAGCGCCGAACAAGATGCCGCCTACCAGTCCAGCAAAGGGCAAGAAGCGCAGTGGAATCAGGAGATAGAACAGCGTGCGGCCCAGCGTACCCGCCTGACCGAAGCAACCCGTCAGCTTGAAGAAACCCACAAAAGCCAGCAAGCGCGTTTGCAGATTGCGGATAGAGACTTGACCCAGGCGGAGCGCCGTTTGCGCGCGCTTGAACCGGAACTCCAGCCATTGACCGAGGACCAGCAGCAGCGCTTTGAGCAAGAGCAGCGCTCCGCCGAGGTGTACCGCCAGGAAAAAGAGCAGGCAGAACGCGAACTAAGCCAGTTGCCCGAAGATGAATTTGGCGATGTCAACGAGGAGCTATATGAGCAGCAGAAACAATCCCTGGCCTACGCGCAGCGCGAAGTGGAGACAATGCGCGAGCGGGAGCGGCAGCATCGGCAACTGTTTGATGAGGCCGTGCGCGATTTTCGCCAACACATCGAAGCGCTGTTCAACCAGGGCATGAGCCGCGCCTTCAAAGAGTTCTGCGCCCTGGTCGGCGCGGCGGGCGAAGTCAAGGTCGAGGGGGCAGAGGATATGTGGCACATGCAGGTGCGCATCGGCTTTCACGGCAAAGAGCGGCAATCCTGGGAATTGGCTCCCTTGTCCCAGGGACAGGAAGTAATGACCGGTCTGCTGCTGGTGTTGGCCGCCCTGAAAGCGGTGAACGCAACGCCCATCCTGCTGCTGGATGAGTTGATGAGTACGCTCGATGAGGTCAATGCGCCTCTGGTCTTACAGCAGTTGCGCGTCACCGGCGCGCAATGCTTCGTCGCCACGCCCCACGTCCGCCCCCAGGCCGATGTCATCGCCGACGTCATCTGGTCTTTGCGCCCGCGCCAGCGGGAGCATTTGCACGCGCCGCCCATTGCCGCGCTGGTGCGCCAATGGGAAGAGGAAGGGCAGGCATGAGCCACCAGTGTATCTGGCGCAGTAAAACAGTCTGGCAAGAGGCGTCAGACGCGCCGGAGGAGTGGCAAATCAGCCAGCAAGCGCGTCTGCGCCTCTGCGCCGAATGCGGCCAACAACAGAGCGACGCTGCCCTCCTGGGGGCGCGGCGGCGGCAGCGCCGCACACTGCCTTCTGACCTGGCTGAACCAACCGCCCTGCGCTCGGCCATTCCCCCGCGACAGTGGGGGAAGATCAACGATATTGTGGCAAAGCTGCCAGGGAACCGCCTGGAAATAGAAGAACAACTGCAAGCGTGGCTGGCCGATGGCTGGCTGGAAGTGGAAGAGCAGCAGGAGAAGTACCGGCCGCAGTGGCAGATGGTGAAAGCGCGGCTGTCCGCAGCGGCCTATGAGCGATTGGTTGCGCAGCCGGAGCAGGCGCAGCAGAGCGCCGCCAGCGCGGAAATCATCGAATTGCTGCGACTGCTGGCGGGGTGGGAAACGGACATCGCCCAGGCGCGGCGGATATGGGCTGGGGATGAGGTGAAAACGGCCGTTCTCGACCGCATTGCCGCGATTTTTCCAGCCCAGATTGCCGCTTTGCAGCAGGGAAGATGGCAGCCCCTGCCCGACACCACGCAACAGACAGGTGGGCCGGTGCAGCGGCGCTGGCTGCGGATTTTACGCGGCCTGGCCGCCCTGCTGTCCGGCGCAGAGGCAGTCTACGAGCGCGCCTTTGCCGCCCAATGGCTGGGGGACAGCAAGGGGCTGATTCGGGAGAGACGGCCGTTGGCCGACTACCTGGGCGTTGCCTGGGAGCAGCTTGGTCTCTACCGCCATACGCCGGTGGCGCTCTGTTGGGGCGATTTTGTGGCGGAGTTTGCCGGGTATGCGCTAAACGGCCGCGCCGGGTCTCCCTTTGTGGCGCTGGCGGCGGAGACGGTGAAAGGGTGTACGATCACAAGCCTCCAGGCCCGCGCCCTGCTTATTGTGGAAAACCAGACCGCCTTTGAAGCGCTGCTGCAACCCAACCTGCGCCAGGATGACTTGCTCTACCTCTTCGGCAGCGGCCACGCCGGGTATACGGAGCGCGCGCTTCTCAGGCTGTGGCTGAACGCTCAACCTCATTTGCCCTGGTATGTCTGGACGGATTGGGATGTGGGCGGGGTGCGCATTCAGCTGGATTGGGCGCAGTGGGCAGAAGCACAACGTTTGTCCTTGCCAACCCCCTGGCTTTGGGAGGCAGAATGGTTAGTGAAGTGGCGGGTGTGGGGACGGCCGTTGACTCCAGAAACGCGATACGCTCTGGAGGGATTGCAGCATCCTCTAGCAAACACACTGCTCCAAGTTGGTCGTTCGCTTGAACAGGAAGCAGTGCTGGCGGAACTAACCAACGCAGACTTGGAATGCTTATAATAGGGGCGAAAGGTAAACGTCCCATCTCTTGATACAATTTAGCAGATCAATAGTCGTTTTTAGCTCAGAATTGGATTGAGGGAAACTCATGACAACGAGCAGCGCCAACTACCTGACACAATTACATCAACAACTCTACCAGCTTTTCAATATGGCAGAGATTGAAGACCTCTGCTTTCGATTGCACATAGATTATGAGAGTGTGCCCGGCGATGAAAAGCCATCGCGGATTCGGGCATTGTTATTGGGGTTGGGGCGAAAAGGCCGTTTATCCGACCTTATCGCCGAAACCCAAAAACTACGCCCCCATGTGGCGTGGCCGTCCCCGCCAGATGGGTTTGAATTGCCGGAAGCGTTGGAAACGGCCGTACCGGCTAACCAATACCATGTCTATGGCGGCGTAATTATTGTCGGGACGCAGAATATTGTTTCGGATACAGAGTATGTGCGAAGTAAAAAGATTGATCAAAATTACCGTTTTGTCTGGAAGTGGGAGGGGAAAGTAGATAGGCCACCCTTCCCAGATTGTGATTTATCGAATCAATTTTTTTCGAGAA
>CAYONK010000443.1:0-4453 GCA_964405285.1 uncultured Ardenticatenaceae bacterium | reverse complement strand
GTGTGGCAAACCTGTCAGGTCTCCTCATGTTAGCCGCCCACCACAATATCCACGATATTGTCCGGGTTGTCGGCCACGCGCACGCCAGCGGCGGTGAGCGCCTCAATCTTGCTCTCGGCCGTGCCGCTTTTGCCTTCAACAATGGCCCCGGCGTGCCCCATCCGCCGTCCGGGCGGCGCAGTGCGCCCGGCGATAAAGGCCACCACCGGCTTGCTCATCTGCTCGGCGATAAAAGCGGCCGCTTTTTCTTCAGCATTCCCGCCAATCTCGCCAATCAAAATCACCTGCTCCGTCTCCGGGTCTTCCTCAAACATTTGCAGCACGTCAATAAAATCGGTCCCCTGGATGGGATCGCCGCCGATGCCAACGCAGGTAGATTGGCCGATGCCCCGCTCCGTCAGCGCGTAGACAACTTCATAAGTCAGCGTGCCGCTCTTGGAGACCAGGCCCACGTTGCCCGGTTTGACAATGTTGCCGGGGATGATGCCCACTTTGGCCTGCCCTGGGGTGATCAGGCCGGGGCAGTTCGGCCCCAAAAGACGAGTTCGCGTCGTATCCAGATAGCGCCGGGCGGCGATCATGTCCAGCACCGGGATGTATTCCGTCAGGCAGACGGCCAGCGGCACACCAGCGTCGGCCGATTCGTAGATGGCGTCCACCGCAAAGCGAGCCGGGACGAAGATGACGGACACGTTGGCCCCGGTCGCCTCAACCGCGCCTTTCACCGAATCGAAAACGGGGACTTTCTGCCCGTCGCTCTCAAAGAATTGCCCGCCCTTACCGGGGGTGACGCCGGCCACCACATTCGTGCCAAACGCCATCATCTGCTCGGTGTGGAAGCTCCCTTCGCGGCCGGTGATGCCCTGGACCACAATGCGACTGTTTTTATCTACTAAGATGCTCATGATTTCCTCCCGTTGTTGGCTTTGGTGACGGCAGCAGCGGCGGCAACCGCTTTGCGGGCGGCGTCGGAGAGGGTCTCGGCCGTTTCCATGTCCGCTCCGGCCAGGATTTCCCGCCCCTCTTTGGCATTGGTCCCGGCCAGACGCACCACCATCGGCACGTTGGTAGGCACTTCGCCAAGCGCCTGGATGATCCCTTTGGCTACCTCATCACCACGGGTAATGCCGCCGAAAATGTTGAACAAAACCGCTTCCACGTTCGGGTCGGAGAGGATGAGACGCAGGCCGGTAGCCACCTGATCCGCCTTCGCCCCGCCGCCGATGTCCAGGAAATTGGCCGGTTCGCCGCCGAACAGCTTGATGATGTCCATGGTGGTCATGGCCAGGCCGGCCCCGTTGACCATGCAGCCGATGTTGCCATCAAGTTTGATGAAGTTGATGCCGCTGAGGCGGGCTTCGCGCTCCGCTTCCGGCTCTTCGTCGGTGTCGCGCAGTTCGGCCAGCCGAGGGTGGCGGGAGAGGGCGTTGTCGTCAATGGACATTTTGCCGTCTACGGCCAGCAGGTGGCCTTCGCCGGTGATGACGAGGGGGTTGATTTCGGTGAGCGAGGCGTCGTTGCTGCGGAAGCATTCGTACAGCCCGACGACAATTTTGTGAAAATCGCGCCACAGTTCGCGGGGCAGGCCGATTTCGGCGGCGATGTGGGTGGTCTGGTAGCCGCGCACGCCCAGGGATGGCTCGACATGGGCGGTGATGATTTTCTCTGGTGTCTTTTCGGCAACTTCTTCGATATCCATGCCACCGGCCGCCGAGGCCATGATCATCGGTAGACGGCGCGCCCGGTCGATCAGGACGGCCAGGTAAATTTCTTGGGCGATGCCGGGGGCTTGCTGATCGATCAAGACGCGACGGACTTTGAAGCCTTTGATGTCCATCCCTAAGATGTGTTTGGCATGTTCTTCCGCTTCGTCGGCGCTGTTCGCCAGTTTGATGCCGCCAGCTTTGCCCCGGCCACCGGTAAGCACCTGGGACTTGACGACGACTTTGCCGCCCAAATCGCGGGCGATGTCGCGGGCTTCCGCGGGACTTAGCGCCACTTCCCCTTGAGGGATGGGCACGCCATGTTCGGCGAAGAGTCGTTTTGCCTGATATTCATGTAGATTCACGCTTTCTCTCCTTGAGGTGTGGGAATATACCAACAAAAAGGGGTGAACGATGGTTGTTCACCCCTTTTAGCTTTTAAGGACCGGGAAAAATTATAACACGGCGGTTTCTGATGGGCGAAAAGCGAAGGAGGGCGGATAGACCATTGGTAAGGTTGACACTGTTCAATGGGATGGTTGATAATGGTGGCGACATCTCTGGAGAGGAAAACCAGGGTGAGCGTCGGCTTATTGTAGCCGGCCGCTGCCGAACTTGGGTCGAGAATCATGAATGCAGACAATGAACCGCCGGTGGGGAAGTTTGCCAATCAGCAACGGAAGAGAGTTTTGGTGATAACGGCCGTTTTCCTCGGCGCGGCGGCGGGTGTCTTCATCGGCATCCTGGCGATGGCTGTCGGGCTGTTGGTGATGAATTCGTTGAGCCTGGTGATGAACACAGCCGTTCTCCGCCTACCAGGCATCAGCATGACGGCCGTTACCTTCGTCTTTTTCTTCGCTATCGGCTCCGTCGTGTCCGCCTCCTACATCTGGCGCAAAGGGCGGGCAAACAGCCAATAACCCACAAGAAACCCTGAACGCAAAAGAGGCCAGAACGATGTGTTGCTGGTCTCCTTTGCGTTAAACCAACTGCCCGCCCTAACCGGCCGCGACCGCCGCCGGTACGCTAAAGTTAAGGACGGTCATGGTCCCATAAATGAAGGCGACGATGCCCAAGACCATCGCCCCGCCAATGAGGACGCGCTTGTAGGGCGTCACCCGCTCCACGTCCATCAGCACGGCATACATGCCGGTGAGGGCGTGGATCAGCACAGACGCCAGAAAGAGAATGTTCATCACCTTCCACCAGGGATTTTCCAGGCGCACCATCACCCGGCTAAAGTCTATGTGGCCGGGCGGGTAATGGACGACGACCATGTGTAGGGTGAGGAAAAGGACGAGGGCAACGGCCGTTAACCGCTGCATCACAAAAACTCTCATGATCAATGACCCTCCAGGGCGAAGAGCAACAACGGCACGCCGCCGACAATCGAAACCAGGATAAAGAGAACGAACATCGCGTAAAACAGGCTCTGGCGATACTCCGTCACGTTAAACCAATGCACAATCAGCAGCCGGATGCCATCAAACCCGTGATAGACAACCGCCACCAGTAAGGCGATCTCCAAAAAGCGGAACAACGGCGCCTGCACCGTCGCCATCCGCGCATCAAACGCCGCCGCCCCCTGGTTCACCGATCCAATCACCCAGATGTGCATGAACAGATAAAATACCAGCGCCACCCCCGACACCCGCCGGAAGAGAAAGCTGACAAATCCAGTCGTCTTATACATAATCCACTCCCTGAAGAAAGTGTAGAGATAGAGTGTAGAGCAAGCTCTACACTCTACACTCTATCTCTACACTTTATCTCTACACTCTATCTCTACACTCTATCTCTACACTCTATCTCTACACTCTATCTCATAAACTCTTCTGCCGTTCGACGCGAGCCGCCTCGAAGGCCAGTCGCTTTTGCGCCAGTTTACGCATCGTCTCAATCGCCTGCGTCGGGTTCAGACCCTTCGGGCAGGCGTCTATGCAGTTGAAGATGGTGTGGCAGCGGAAGACGCCATCATCCCCGCCGACAATCTCCAGCCGTTCGGCCGGGGCGCTGTCACGGGGGTCCAGCACCCGCAAAAACGCCTTCAACAGCGCGTGCGGCCCGATGTACTTCTTATTCATCGCCACTACCTGGCAGGCGGAATAGCACGCGCCACACATAATGCAGGTCTCGGCCGATTGCAGCGCCGCCACTTCTTCGGGGGAAACCAGGAATTCGTTTTCGGCCGGCTGGCTTTCGTCGTAGCTGGGCGGGGGGATCAGCCAGGGCTTCACCCGCAGGTATTGCTCCCAGAAGGAGGTCCGGTCCACTACCAGGTCTTTGATGATGGGGAGGTAGGGTAACGGCCGTATCGTCACCCGCCCCTTCCGGTCCATAAACGCCTCTACTCGCCGGTTGCAGACCAGGGTATTCACCCCGTTCACGTTCATCGCGCAGCTACCGCAAATCGCGTGGCGGCAGGAGCGGCGAAACGTCAGACTGCCATCCAGGTCGCTCTTGATCTGCTCCAACGCATCCAACAACGTCGTGTCGTCGGTGATCGGAATCTCATACTCTTTCAGATACGGCTTGCGATCTACGTCCGGGTTAAACCGTTGCACCCGGATCACCGCTTTCTTCGTTTGACCATTTTGTGTCATCATATCGCTTCGCTTTTGGACACAGATGAACACAGATTGTCACAGATTTCCTGATACCTATCTGTGCGCATCTGTGAAAATCCGTGTCCCATCAAGACTTCCGCTCTTCCGGCGGGTAACGGTCGTAGAAAATCGTGACGCCTTTGT
>CAYONK010000442.1:0-4460 GCA_964405285.1 uncultured Ardenticatenaceae bacterium | reverse complement strand
GCGGCAGCCGGTTGATCAGATTGGCGGCCAGGGTGAGGGCATTGACCAGCACGCCATAGGCCGTGCCGGTATGGGTAGAGACGCCGCTAATTTTCACCACTGCCTTGTCGGCGGAAAATGTCTCGTAGGTCACTTCGCCCGTTGGCCCGCCATCGAGGGTGTAGGCCACGTCGGCGGCCAGGTCGGCCGGGTCCAAGTGGCGGATGCCCAGGCCGATCTCCTCGTCTGGCGTAAAGCAGAGGCGGATGGGACCGTGCGGGATTTCCGGGTGGGCCAGCAGATAGCTGGTCAGGGTCATGATGATGGCGATGCCGGCTTTGTCGTCTGCGCCGAGCAGGGTGGTTCCGCTGGCGGTGATGATGTCTTCGCCAATTTTTCCGGCGAGTTGCGGGGCGGTGTGGTTGTCGAGGACCTGGGTGGGGTCGTCGGGCAGGCGGATGGGTTGGCCGTCGTAGCGGCGATGGATGATAGGTTTAACGGCCGTTCCGCTAAACGCCGGCGCCGTATCCACGTGGGCCAACAACGCCACAGTCGGGATGTTTTCGGCTGGTAGCGTGGCCGGGATGGTAGCCAACACACAGGCGTAATCGGTCAGGGTTACGTCGGCCAACCCCATCTCGCGCAGTTCGTCGGCCAACAGCCGGAGCAAATCATACTGCTTAGCCGTGCTGGGGACCAGCCCCGTATGTTCATCGCTCTGCGTATCTATCCGCACGTAACGGGTGAAGCGCTCTTCAAGTTCAGTTAAAAATTGTTTTTGTATCATCACATATCGCCAGTTGTCAGCTTCCAATCAGTTTTTTGCTCTATCTACACGCAAAGGCCATTAGTATAACCAGCCACCGGTCACCGGCAACTAGCAATCAGCTACCAGATGATAGGCGCGCAGCAGTTCCCCCACGCTCCACGCTTTGGCGATGCAGCCGCGCGGCGTAAAAGGCGGATCGCCGTCAAAAATATCGCTGATGCTGCCCATCCCATAATCCGCCAGATGGTGCAGGAGTGGCCTGAGGAAAGAGCGGGCCTGGTTTGGGTCGTTGTAAACGCGCAGGTGGGCCTGGACAAAGGGGCCGATCAGCCAGCTCCAGACTGTGCCCTGATGATAGGCTGCCGCGCGTTGCCGCTCATCGCCGCCGTAGCTGCCGATATAATCGGGATCGTCTGCCGCCAGGCTGCGCAAGCCGTGCGAAGTGAGCAGATGGCGGGCGCAGGTGTCTACTACCGCCTTTTGTTGTTCTTGGGTAAGGGGGCTGTGGGGCAGGGCAACAGCCAGTAGTTGGTTCGGGCGCAGGCGCGTATCGTAGGTGACATCCTCTTCTTTGCCGGGCACGTCTATCACATCGTAGCAATAGGCCAGTTCTTCTGACCAGAAACGGGCGAAACCGGCGCGCGCTTTTTGGGCGGCGGCGCGATACTCGGAAAGGTCGTGGCGGAAAATGTCGCTGAAGTCGGCCATGATGGACAGCGCGTTGTACCAGAGGGCGTTCACCTCTACCGGCTTGCCGATGCGTGGGGTGACTATCCAGTTGCCTGATTCGGCGTTCATCCAGGTCAGGCGATGCCCTTTTTCCCCGGCGAACAGAAGGCCATCGTCAGCGTCTACGCCGATGTTGAAGCGGGTTCCGCGTTGATGCCAGGCGATAATGTCTTGCAGCACGGGAAAGAGTTCGTGGACGAGTTGATTGTCTGCGGTGGCGGCGTGGTAGGCGCGGATGGCCTCGAAATACCAGAGGCTGGCGTCTACGGCGTGGTATTCTGGCTTTTCGGCTCCATCGGGGAAGCGGTTGGGTAACATGCCCTGGTCTATGAAGTTGGCGTAGGTGCGCAGGATGAGGGCGGCTTCGGCGTGACGCCCGGTGTTGAGCAGCAGACCGGGTAAGGCGATGAGGGTGTCGCGGCTCCAGTCGCTAAACCAATGGTAGCCGGCGAGGATAGAACGGCCGTTTGGCCGGGTGGGCAACGGCCGTTTTACCACAAACTGATCTGCCGCCAGGATCAATTGCGGGCTAAACGGTTCATGGGCTGGGGCGAAGTGACCTTTCCTCGCTCGCGCTAAAAGCGTCTGCTCGTGTTGTTGCTGCGCTTCATAGGCGATTGCGCCGTCGAGATTTGGCGTCGTCTCGGTGCTAAAGACAAAGGTGACACAGCCGCCCGGCTCCAGCGCAACGGAAAAGTCCCCGGCGTGTAAGTGATCCTCAATAGCATCCAGTCCGCGATTAGCCTCGCGCATGAGGAAGAAGCGGCGGTACCATTCGTGGGCCGGCGTGGCGCTGGCCCGGTCGCTCAGCAAATAATAGGGGACTGCGCCATCGTAAGCCGTCACTTTCAGGCCATGTTTCACCGTCTCGATTTTCATTTGCCAATCTTCGGCGTGGGAGATGCCATGATAGTTGCGGTAGTTGACCAGAGCGCGGGCGTTCAGCGTGAGCGGCGCAGTGCCCCGCACCAGGTGATATTGTACGTAGGTGGTGTTGGCCCCCTGCTGCATCCAGATGCGCTTTTCCAGAAGGGCGTCGGCGATGGCGAAGGTCCAGACGGGGGTTGTGCCTTCCAGGCGGAATTGCTCTAGTTGTTGGTAGCCGTTTGGTTTTAGCACGCCCCCGGTCCAGCGATTGACGTAGAGAGGGTATTCACGGTTGGCGTAAACGGCCGTTTCCTCCAACTTCGACACCAGCAACATACGCCCAACCGGAAGCTGAACCGGCGCAAACAACAGCCCATGATAGCGGCGCGTCAGCAAGCCTGCCAGCGTCCCCGAAGCAAAACCGCCGATCCCATTGGTCACTAACCATTCGCGCCTTTCCGTACTCGCCAGGTCGCCACACACGTCTCGACCAAATTCAATTGCCATCTGTTTACTCCTTACGCTTCGCTTACCGCTCGGCCAAAGATAGGGAAAGATAAGCGTTTTTCGCGCCGTCTATCAAACAAAGGGCCATTCTTTGGCATTCATGGGAATCCCGTTTATTCTATCTTTGTTTGGGTATATAAGCGAAAAGGGTCTACACTCTTAATTGAGACCAGAGTTTGAAAGGGACAGGCTGATGGAAAACGATCTCCCCATAACCATTATCATCTTCGGCGCCAGCGGCGACCTGACAGAACGCAAGCTCATCCCCGCGCTTTTTAGTTCTTGCCGCAAAGGGCGACTGCCAGATTTCAACATCGTCGGCTTTGCCCGCCGCGATTGGAGCCACGACTACTTCCGGCGGCACCTGCGCGATGGCCTGGAAGCCTTCGCCCCGGATTTGCTGGACGAAGCAGCCTGGGATAAGTTCTGCCGCCGCCTCTGGTACAGCCGCGGCGATTTGGACAATCAGGCCGACTTTGAGAAGCTGCGCACCTTCCTGAACGACGTAGAAGACGGGCCAACCAACCGGCTGTACTACCTGGCCAGCGCCCCCAATTTCTTTGTGCCCGTTGTGAAAAGCCTGGGGGCGGCCGGTCTGGCCCGCGAGCGCGACAATGGTTGGCGGCATGTGGTCATCGAAAAACCGTTCGGCCACGACCTGGCTTCCGCTTGCGAACTCAACGATGCCATTCACCGCGTTTTCCTGGAGCATCAGGTTTACCGTATAGACCATTATCTGGGCAAAGAGACAGCGCAAAACATCCTCTACCTGCGTTTTGCCAACACGATCTTCGAGCCAGTCTGGAACCGCAACTACGTAGACAACGTGCAAATCACCGTGGCCGAGAGCGTAGACGTGGGCCACCGCGCCGGTTATTACGACCAGGCTGGCGTCCTGCGCGATATGTTCCAAAACCACCTTTTGCAGCTCCTGGCGTTGGTCGCTATGGAACCGCCCGCCTCTTTCGCCGCCGATGCCGTGCGGAATGAGCGTGTCAAGCTGCTGAACTCCATCCGCCCCATTGCCCTGGAGAATACGGTGCGGGCGCAGTACACTGGCTACCGGGAAACCGAAGGGGTCGCTGAAGGATCGGAGACACCGACCTATGCAGCCTTGAAGCTATACGTAGACAACTGGCGCTGGCAGGGCGTCCCCTTCTATTTGCGTTCGGGCAAAGCGCTGGCGGAGAAAAATTCGGAGATTATCGTGCAGTTCCGCAAACCGCCCCATCTGATGTTTGAGGGCCTGGACGACGATGATTTCGACGCCAACGTCCTCTCGATCTGTATTCAGCCCGATGAAGGAATTCTTCTTCAGTTCGAGGCAAAAATACCCGATGACGTGTTGAGCGAATCGGTAGAAATGGAGTTCCATTACCGCTCTTCCTTCAAGGGCAATACGCTGCCGGATGCTTATGAGCGGCTGCTGTTGGATGCGATTCGTGGGGACGCTTCTTTGTTCACCCGCAGCGACAGCATTGAAGCTGCCTGGCGGCTCATGGACCCGATTCTGGTCGGGTGGGAGGGCAAGGACGCCCCACCCATTGTGACGTATGAACCGGACAGTTGGGGGCCGGCCGAAGCGGAGCAGTTGTTAGCGCAAGACGGC
>CAYONK010000441.1:0-4473 GCA_964405285.1 uncultured Ardenticatenaceae bacterium | reverse complement strand
ATTACCGCGCGAAGAAGCAGCTTACCCGCCACCGGGGCAACTGGTCACAATCAACGGCCACCGGTTGCACGTCTACGGCGAAGGGGCGGGCGCGCCAACCCTGGTTTTCCTTTCCGGCAGCGGTACCACCGCTCCCACGCTCGACTTTCGTGGCCTGTACCGCCGCCTGTCCGACCAGTATCGCACTGTCGTGGTGGAACGGGCGGGCTACGGCTGGAGCGACGACAGCGACACGCCCCGCGATATTGATACGGTGGTCGGCGAGACGCGGGCGGCGCTGCAAGCGGCCGGGGAAAGCCCGCCATATGTCTTGCTGCCCCACTCTATGTCCGGCCTGGAAGCGCTGCATTGGGCCAATCTCTACCCGGAGGAGGTCGCGGCAATTGTTGGCCTGGACCCGGCCGTGCCGCCGGTGTACGCCGAAAATCCACCGCCCCAATTATTGATCACCCTCGGCACTTTTCTTGCGCGCAGTGGTTTGCTGCGCCTGGCCCCGGCGCTCTGTCAAGGGGCGGAAGCGGTCAGCCAGGGGCATTTAAATGATGAGGAAACGGCCGCCACCTGCGCCCTGCTCTACCGGCGCACCTGGTCGGCCAATATGCTGGCCGAGGTTGCGGCGACCCAGGCCAATGCCGCGCAGGTTGCCGCCCAGGGTATCCCCGATGTGCCTATCTACTTTTTTGTCTCTAATGGGGAGGGGTTGATGGCGCGGAATTGGGTGGCGTTGTTGGTTGCCTATGTGGAAGATGCGCCAAACGGCCGTTACCTGCTGCTAGACGTAGGCCATTACGTCCATAACCTGGCGACTGAAACCATTGCCGCTGAGACGCGACTGTTTTTAGCAGAAGTGGGGGAGAGTGGGCGGTGACTTTCAACCATATCGGAATGTTGTTGGATCATAGATAAAAGGAGAAAAACATGAACGTAACCTCAAGCGCAAGCGATCATCTTGTCGGGAGCAACTACCCTATCCGCTTTGGCAAAACCTTCCTGGCCCTCTTCGGCCTGGGACTACTCGGCGTTCTCTCGCTGATCCCGTTGATTATGACGCAGTTGGACGCGCTGCCGCCAGAGATGGCCGCCATGCCCACGCCAGTTGTCGTTCTGTTGTCGCTGCTCAATCCCATCATCCTGCTGGCGATTGCCGTGGCCGTCGGGACGCCGCTGGCCCACCGGGTCGGGTTGCGTTCGTTGGTGGCGGAGAAGGTGCGGGTGGGAACGGCCGTTTGGCCCAACCTGCGCCCCCATCTCCCCCTGGCCTTTGTGTCCGGTCTCATTTTCGCCGCCGTCGTCCTGGGGCTGGACCAACTCATGGACCCCTTTGCCAACGCCGAGATGATCGGCGAGATGCCGAATGAGGGCAACCCCTTCGCCCAACTGCTGCTGGGGCTGCTCTATGGCGGTATCACCGAAGAGCTGCTGTTGCGCTGGGGCTTTATGAGCCTGCTCGCCTGGTTGGGTTGGCGCGTGTTGCAGCGGGGGCAGGGTACGCCCCGGCCGGCCCTCATGTGGGCGGCGATCATCCTGGCGGCTATCCTGTTCGGCGTGGGCCATCTGCCGGCCCTGGCGGGGATCGTCGTCCTGACGCCGCTGCTAATTTTCCGCACCATTCTGCTGAATGCGTTGGGCGGCCTACTCTTTGGCTGGCTCTTCTGGCGGCGCAATCTGGAAACAGCAATGGTGGCCCACGCCGCCACCCACGTAGGCTTTTTCATTGTCACGATAGCCGCCCTGGTCATCGGCGGTTGACGCCCCCGACCCAATTGGAAACGAAAAACTTGTAGAACGGAGATTGGAGATTGGAGATTGGTCCAATCTCCAATCTCCAATCTCCAACCCCCCATCAGGTTTTTCATCCACATTCCGAGGAGTTTCACGATGAATTTAGACGAAATGCGATTCGACAGCGCGTACAAGCAGAAGAAGGGGTTGCACTTTATTCTGGCTTCGATCATTATCTGGACGGCCGTTTTCCTTGTCCATTTGACCGACTTACCCATCCTGACCAAAAACTTGCTCACTTTCTGTTTTACAGCCCCATTGCTGCCCCTGGCCTTCGCCATTTCCAGGCTGATTCGGGTAGATTTCAGCAACAAAGACAATCCGCTGACCAATCTGGGCGTCCTGTTCTCCCTCAATCAAATGCTCTACTTGCTGATCGCCATGTGGGCCTACAACGCCGCCCCGGAGAAGATGGTGATGATTTTGGCGATGATCTTTGGCGCCCACTTGCTGCCTTATGGCTGGCTGTACCAATCCAAAAGCTACATGGCGCTGTCCGGCATTATCCCGATTGCCGCGCTGCTCGTCGGAGTTAATTTTCCGCCAGCCGTCGTGGCCGGATTGATGATCGGGGTCGAGATTGTTTTCAGCCTGTTACTCACCTTTGAAGTTAAGAACATGCCAGATATGGACGCCATGTTAAGGAGCGCCTGATGGAATTGCGGATTGAAAACCTGAGCAAGCAGTACCGGCGGGATGCCTGGGGGCTGCGCGATTTTAGCTTGCGAGTTGGCCCAGGCGTGCTGGGGCTGCTAGGCCCAAACGGGGCGGGTAAATCCACCCTGATGCGGATGATCGCCACCATCACCCGGCCGAGCAGCGGCGCAATTTATTGGAATGGGGACGACATCGCCGCCAAGCCGGACAGTCTGCGCCGGGTATTGGGCTATCTGCCTCAGGACTTTGGCGTCTATCCGAACCTCAACGCCGTGGAGTTCCTCACCTATCTGGCGGCGGTGAAAGGGTTGAACCAGCAGCAGGCGCGGCGGCGCATTGACGAATTGGTTCAACTGGTCAACTTAAACGAAGCGGCTTACCGGCCCATCGGCAGCTTTTCCGGCGGGATGCGGCAGCGAGTGGGCATTGCCCAGGCGCTGCTCAACGACCCCCACCTGCTGATTGTGGATGAGCCGACCGTCGGCCTGGACCCGGAGGAGCGGGTGCGCTTCCGCCACCTGATTTCCGAGCTGGCCGGGGAGCGGATCGTGCTGCTTTCCACCCACATCGTCTCCGACGTGGAGGCGACGGCGACGAGCATTGCCCTGATCCACAACGGCCGTTTGCGCCACCACGCCCTGCCCGAAGAGCTGCTGCAAGCGGTAGAAGGCAAGGTATGGGGTTGGGTTGTGAACAGTGGGGAATTAACGGCCGTTAAAGCCCGCCACCTCATCGCCAACACCACCCGTCGCGCCGATGGCGTCCTGGCCCGCATCGTCAGCGACACCCCGCCCGACCCGGCGGCCGCGCCGCTCCCGGCCACGCTGGAAGACGCCTACCTCTACTTCATCGCCGACCGGCAAGGGGCCAGCGCATGAATACGCTCTACCACCTGGCCCTGGCCGACTTCCGCGAACGGGTGCGCCGCTTCAGCTTCCTGGTCATCGTCACCCTGGCCGTCTTCTTAGGCTATCAGGTGATCAGCGGCCTGTTTGAACTGCGCCTGGGCAGCTATCGCGGCTTGCTCAACGCCGCCTGGATCGGCGCGTTGATGGCCCTGACACTCTCCTTTTTTCTCTCGTTGATCGGGTTTTACGTGGTGCGCGGCAACATCGAACAAGACCGCCAGACGGGGGTCGGCCAGATTTTGGCGGCCACGCCCCTGAGCAAACTGGCCTACGTCTTGGGCAAATTCGGCAGCAATACGGCCGTTCTCCTCGTCGTCGTGGGCGTGCTTGCCCTGGCCGCCCTGGCCATGCTGCTCATTCACGGCGAAGACAAGACGCTCGACCTGGCGCAACTGCTGCTGCCTTTCCTCGTCTTTGCCGCGCCGGTGGCCCTACTGGTGGCGGCAACGGCCGTTTTCTTTGAATGCACCCCCGTTTTGCGTCAATCGGCCGGCAACGTCATCTTCTTCTTCCTCTGGCTCTTCATGGTCCCGGCTGTCGGCGGCGATTTGCTCGCCTTCAGCGTCGTCGAAGAGGGCATGACCGTTGCCCTCCTGGAACAAGGAGCCGATTACCAGGGCGGCATCCTCCTGGGCGCCACCGAAGTGGTGGAAATACAAACCTTCCTCTGGACCGGCTTCGACTGGACGGCCGTTGCCCTGACGCGCCTGCCCTACCTGGCCGCCGCCCTGCTGCTGGTGGGGCTGGCGGCCATCCCTTTCGAGCGATTCGACCCGACGCGCTATCGCTCACGGCCATCCCGTTCTTCCCGCTTTTCGCTGGCCCGCTTCAAGCCAGCGTTTTCCTGGGGCAAAAGGGAGGAAACGGCCGTTTCCCCCCATCTCACCCCCGGCCAACTCACCACGGTCACCGCTTCAGCAGCGTCACTGCGCCTCTTCGCTACATTGGTGGCGGCCGAACTCAAGCTGCTGCTCAAGGGGCGCTCCTGGTTCTGGTACGCCGGGGCTGCCGGGCTGATCCTGGCCTGTCTGTTCTCTCCGTTAGAGACGACGCGCCGCTGGCTGCTGCCGTTGGCCTGGCTCTGGCCGCTGCTGCTCTGGTCGGAGATGGGGGTGCGCGAAGGGCG
>CAYONK010000440.1:0-4478 GCA_964405285.1 uncultured Ardenticatenaceae bacterium | reverse complement strand
GTAGTTGGTAGTTGGTAGTTGGTAGTTGGTAGTTGGTAGTTGGTAGTTGGTAGTTCTACTGGTTACTGGCAACCAGCCACCAGCAACTACTCCCCATGATCGCAGCAGGTATCGGCCAGCAGCAGGTCGCCGTCGCCGATGACGTGCATATGGCCGCCGTAGGCTGCCAGGAGATGGGGGGTGGTGAGAACGGCCGTTGCTCCCCCAAACGCCACAATCTGCCGGTTCAACAGCATCACCCGGTCAAATCGTTCGGCTGCCAGACTGAGATCATGGGTTGCCAGCAGCACCGTCACCCCATCCGGTCTCAGCCCATCGAGAATGGTGAAGATGGTTTCCTGACTGGGCACGTCCAGCCCGGTCAATGGCTCATCCAACAGCAGTAGTTCCGCCTCCTGCGCCAAAGCGCGGGCGATGAACACCCGCTGCTGCTGGCCGCCAGACAGTTCGCCAATCTGCTTTTTCGCCAGATGACCCGCGTTCACCCGCTCCAGGCTGCGCCGGGCGATGGCCCAATCCTGGCGGCGCGGCCAGCGGAAAAAGCCGATGCGCCCCACCCGCCCCATCATCACCACGTCCTCCACCGTCACCGGGAAGGACCAATCAATCTGGCTGCGCTGCGGCACGTAGGCGATGCAAATGTGGCCGTCCGGCCCGTGCCCAAAGATGTTGACTTCGCCCTGGCTGGCTTTCAACGTGCCGACAATCAGCCTGAAGAGAGTACTTTTGCCCGCGCCATTTGGCCCGACGACGGCGATACGCTCTCCCGTTTCCACGCGGAACGAGACATTCTCTAAAGCATAGGCCACGCTGCGGGGATTGGCCACGCCATTCCCCCCGGCAGCGTAAGCCACCGAAACCCCACGCATCTCTAAGGTCGGCTTATCCGGTTCGTGCGCCACGCCACGATGGGCGATTTGTCTTACTAACTCTGCCATAATTTCTCGGTTATATCACGTTCAAGCGCGCCAGGCGATGGCCGCGCCGAATAGAGATGATATATTATATCAAAAAGAACGCTACCTTACCCCATACTGGCTCGACAATAGCCATTTCATGGGGAAAAAAGCGGTATACTTACCGCTAAACGGGATAAAATCGGGTGGTAGCATACCGCACAGGCGCACAATGTGCCTGTTATTTCAAGGTTAAGGAGTGCTTTGTTTATGCGATTACAATCGGTTTTTATGACGTTGCTTGGCTTTTTGTTGCTGGCGTTGATGGGTTGCGCTTCGCCAGAACCCGCAACCGTGGAAGTGACCCGGCTGGTGAACCAGGAAATCCCGGTGACGGTTGAAGTGACGCGCCTCGTATCGCAAGAGGTGCAGATCATCGTCGAAGTGACGCGGGAAGTAGAGGTAGAAGTAGAAGTGGAAGTCTTCGTGACGGCCACGCCAGAAGTGGAAACAGTGACCGAAGCGGCCTCCCCGGAAGCAACCGCGACACCGGAAACGGTGATGCCAGCGGCCACCACCCCGGCCACGCCAGTGAGTGGCAACACGTACACCGTGCAGGTCGGCGACACGCTCTCGACCATCTCTCAGCAAACAGGCGTTTCGGTAGACGCGATCATGGCCGCCAACAATCTGAGCAATGCCAACATCATTTCCGTTGGGCAACAATTGGTGATTCCGGGATGGACGGGGGAAACGGCCGTTGCACCCCCGCCGCCCGCCGGACAACCCACAACAGCGCCGCCCGCCTCTGGCGCCCCCGTCGGCGTGAATCTGCTGCCCAATCCATCCTTTGAAGAGGGCTGGTACTTCTTCAATGGCGTGTCCGAATGGCAGTTGCCCAACGGCTGGCTGATGTCGGTAGACGAGGGGCCAAACAACCTGACGCCGGGCAGCGGCGGCCGCTTCTTCCGGCCAGAGATCCGCGTCCTGGCGCGGGCCGACATCCCACCGGCCGAACAAAACCTGTTCCTCTTCGATGGGCAGCACACGATCAAAGCGTTTAAGGGGGATGCGCCGACCAGCTTCGCCATCTTCACCGACGTGAACTTGCAGCCAGGGACTTATCGTTTTGCCGCCAACTTCTTCGCCGACTCGGTGACGGGCTACAGTGGCAACCAGAAGATTTTCAATGGCGATTCGCTCAGCGCGGAGTACCGCGTCATCCACAACAATGGCGGCACGGGCTGGACCTCCGCTCCGGCCGGGAACAAAAGCAGCCCAGTCTATGAGTTTACCGTAACGGAGCCGGGGCCGGTGCGCCTGGGCGTGGCCTTCCGCAACCGCTACGCGCAATCGAACAATGGCTGGTTTATTGATAATTGGTCGTTGTTTGCGATTGGGCAATAGTGCCTGTTGCCGGTGGCCGGTGGCCGGTTGCCGGTGGGTGGTTACTTGCCACCGGCTACCGGCCACCGGCCACTTCTCACGGTAACGGCCGTTAACCACGCTTCATCCACCTCCACCCCCAAGCCTGGGCCGGTCGGCACGCTGATGGTGCTGTCGGCGGCATTCAGGGTGAAGCGGGTGGCGATGTCCTGGCGGTAGTAGCGATCTGTCGCCGAGATGTCGCCGGGCAGGTTGAAACCCGGCAGGGCGGCCAGCGCAAGCTGCGCCGCCCTGCCGATGCCCGTCTCCAACATCCCCCCCACCCACAAGCCTAAACCGGCCGTTCGCGCCAGATCATGAATTTTCCGCGCTTCCGCCCAGCCGGAGACGCGGGAGGGCTTGACGTTGATGATGCCGCACGCGCCCAGGGCGATGGCATAGCGGGCGTGGTCGGCCGAGGTGATTGACTCATCCAGGCAGAGCGGCGTCTGGATGAGCGGCCGTAGCTGGCTGTGGTCGTAGATGTCGTCGTGGCCGAGCGGCTGCTCGATCATCAGCAGGTCCAGGTCGTCCATCGCCTGGAAGATGGGGGCATCGGTCAGGCGGTAGGCGGAGTTGGCGTCGAGCATGATCAGGGTGTCGGGAAAGGCGGCGCGGGCGGCGCGGGCCAGTTCCAGGTCGTGGCCGGGCTTGATTTTGAGCTTGATCCGGCCGTAGCCTTCGGCCAGATGGGCCGCGATGACCTCCAGGGTGGCGGGGATGGTCGGCTGCGTACCGATGCTGACGCCGACTTTCACCCGGTCGCGGGGGCCTTCGGGATAGGGTTGGGCCAATTTGCCCGCCAGCGAGAGGCCATCGCGCTGCGCCGCCAAATCCCAAACGGCCTGTTCCAGCCCCGCTTTAGCCAGCGGGTGGCCGCGCACGAAGCGCAGGCGGGCTGGCACATCTTCCGGCTCTGGTAGCGGCTTGCCCACCAGGGCGGGAATGAGGAAGTCGCTGAGGATGTGCCAGGCGGTCTGGGTGGTTTCGTAGCAATAGCCGGGTTCCCAGGAGGCGACGCATTCGCCCCAGCCGACCAGCCCGTCGCTGTAGGCTTTGACGATGATGCAGTCGCGCTCGGTCTCTACGCCGAAGCTGGTCCCGAAGGGGCTGACGAGGGGCATACGGATGTGGAAGAGTTCGATTTGGTCGAGGGTCATGTTAGTCCTGTAGTCGTTAGTCGGGTAGTCTGGTAGTCGTTAGTCGGGTAGTCGTTGGTCTTACTGTCAACTATCAACTACCAACTATCAACTGCTCAAAGAGGTAAAAGCTGCGAAAACGGCCGTTTCCCCCCTTCTGGTACACAAATTCTGTCAGTTCAAACCCGGCGTTGAAGAGTGCCTCGAACGCCTGACGGGTGATCATCCGCCAAAGGTGGGCCAGACCAAAGTTCGCCCGTTTGATGGCCTGGAAGTCGGGCGGGATTTCTAGCAGGCAGTAGGGTTGATCGGGGCGGGGCAGGTCGGCAACGGCCGTTGGGCAGGGCAATCCCTCCTCTGTGTAGGTGGCGGGGTTGATGACCGGCACGCCACGCTCAAGCAGGCTGGTGAGGGAAAGCAGGCGATGGTCGCCGCGCAGCCGGGCGGCGACGCGCGGGCTGGCGATATGCCAATCCACGTCCAGCCGGTCGGTGGGCAGCCCGGCGTTGATGCCGCTCATCTCGCCGTGGAAGTGGCGCAGGTAGGTGCGGCTGGTGGCCCCGAGAGCGTGGATGTTGAAACGGCCGTTTCTGCTCTCCAACGGGTCAAACGTCCAGGTGATCAAATCAAGACCGAGCGCCAACGCCGCCTCCCGCTGCGCCAGCTTCAGCAGCCGCCCGACGCCCTGATTCTGGTAAGCGGGCAGCACCCCGGCCATGACGGAATACATCTTCAGCCGTTCGGCGGCCGGTTCCGGCCCTTCCCGCGTCGCCAACGTGCCCAGGACCAGGCCGATGAGACGGCCGTTGTCATACGCGCCCAACAAAGACGCGCCATTGTAGGCCAGGGCGTGCAGGCTGTGGGCGGAGAACAACTCGTCGTCGCTCGCCTGCCACACCTGGCGCTGCACCTCCTCGGCGAGGCGCATGTCGTCTAAAGTGGTGATGGGGTGGATGGTGATCATGGTAGTTGGTAGTTGGTAGTTGGTAGTTGGTAGTTGGTAGTTGGTAGTTGGTAG
>CAYONK010000439.1:0-4482 GCA_964405285.1 uncultured Ardenticatenaceae bacterium | reverse complement strand
GGAGACTCTTGCAAAAAAAGCAAGATTTCTCTGATTCGGAAAGCTATTGGATTCAACGCTATCAAGCAGGAGGTAGTTCCGGGTTCGGCTCGTACAATCAACTAGCTGATTTCAAAGCATCTGTTTTGAACGACTTTGTTAAAGAACACCGTATTATGTCTGTCATTGAATACGGATGCGGAGATGGTAATCAACTAAAACTAGCCAAGTACCCCATCTACGTTGGCTTTGATATAAGCACCGAAGCGCTCATGCAATGTAGGCGCATATTTCAAGATGACCTTTCTAAAAATTTCCGGCTTATGAGAGAATACGATGGTGAAACAGCAGAACTGACCCTTTCACTAGATGTTATTTTTCATCTTGTTGAGGAATCTGTCTTTGTGAGTTACATGGAAAGGTTGTTCGACAGCGCAGAAAAATTTGTCATCGTTTATTCTTCCAACGTAAACGAAAACCCGCCGAATACAGCGCCACATGTCAAATACAGGAAATTCACTGACTGGGTGGAAGAAAATCGCCCAGCCTGGGGATTGCTCCGCTTCATTCCAAATCAGCACCCTTTCGATGGCGATGATCGACTCGGTTCTTTTTCTGACTTTTACATTTTCCAGCGAGTTGAAGTTTGATTGCGTCCTGGTATGGAGGGTGGGTCATGCAATTAGTTCACCTGTTGGGCATTTCACTGAGTTTGTATGAGCGATCTGCGCTGTTACAAGCAGTCGCTGAGTTCGTCAATAGACAGCAGAAGTCTCTGATTCTGTCCGGCAACGTCCACTCCTTCAACCTGGCCTACGAAAACCCCTGGCTCCGCGACTTCTTCAATCAGGCCGACATCGTCCGCCTGGATGGGGCCGGCCTGCGGCTCGGCGCAAAAATCCTGGGCGTGGACACCCCACCGCGCATGACCTGGGCCGACTTCGCCTGGGAGCTGGCCGCGTTGTGCGAAATCCACGATTTCTCCCTCTTTTTCCTGGGGGCCAGACCGGGCGTGGCTGAAAAAGCAGCGCAGGAACTGCTAACTCGCCATCCCCGGCTGCGTTTTGCCGGTATCCGGGATGGCTATTTTGATAAAGGGAAAGGCAGCCCGGAGAGTACGGCCGTTATCCGCCAAATCAACGCCGCCCAACCAGACGTTCTCGTGATTGGCTTTGGCATGCCTTTGCAGGAGCGCTGGCTCAGTGAGAACTGGGCGGACCTCAACGCCACCGTCACCCTCACCGGAGGCGCTGTCTTTGATTACGTTTCTGGCGAACTGCAACGCGCCCCCAAATGGATGACCGACAATGGCTTGGAATGGCTCGGCCGGCTGCTGATTGAGCCGCGCCGTCTCTGGAAGCGTTACGTGGTGGGGAACCCGCTTTTCCTTTGGCGGGTACTGAAACAGCGCTTCGGTTGGTTACGGATAGAGTGATCTGACGGCAAAAATGCGCATCTCCCCTCCCCGTGACTGGTTCGCTTTGGGGCTTTTGCTCCTGGCCTGCCCATTCCTTCTCTTTCCGACGGTGTGGCTGCCAGGAACGGCCGTTGCCCTCCTGCTTCTTGCCTTTATCGCCCTCCTACCGCTGCTCACTCACCATCGCCCTATTCTGCCAGTTACACCGCTCAATCTTCCCATCCTACTCTGGCTGGTTGGTCTGGGCGTCACCGCCCTCGTCACCGCCGATCCGCACAAAACGCTGCCCCAGTTCACCCGATTCATGGTTGGTCTGCTTTTCTTTTACCTCCTGGTCGCCTCTGTCCGACAGCGTTCGCGACTGAATGGGTTGGCCCTTGGTCTGATAGCCCTGGGCGCGCTCTTTGCCCTCATCGCGCCCGTCGCCGTTGCCTGGAACGAAACCAAAGGCGTGCCGATCCCCGACGCAATCTACCAACTTTTCCCCCTGTTATCACCAGATACGATCCATCCCAACATTATGGCCGCCCTTATGATCTTGCTGCTGCCGCTGCCCCTGGCCTATTTTTTGAGCGCCTTCCCCCACCGGCCCACCTGGTCGCTTTGGTTGGCCATCAGCGGTTGGATGGGGATCGTCCTGCTGTTGACCAAATCGCGCGGCGGCTACCTGGCCGCTGTTTTGGCGGTTATACTTTTGCTGTGGCTGTTGCGGCGGCGTTGGCTGGCGGTCGGACTGGCCGGAGTAACGGCCGTTGCCGCCCTCTGGCTCTTTGTCCCGATGACTGCTGCGCCACCTGCCACCGCCGACCTCACCAACCCCAGCACGTTCGCCTTCCGTCTCGACGTTTGGCGCGTTGCCCTTTGGATGATCAGCGATTTCCCCTTCACCGGCGCCGGCTTGGGCGCGTTCAACGATGTCGGTATGCGCCTCTATCCCTTCGCTGAAAACAACAACCCAGGCGCACACAACATCTTCTTACAAGTAGGCGTAGACCTGGGCATCCCCGGCCTGATCGTCTATCTGGCCTGGCTGTTGTTGGCGCTGACCCTGGCCTCGGCAGCGCTTCGGCGAGCCACTGCGCAGGCCGACAACGATCTTCAGGCCATGATGGCTGGAGCGCTGGCCGGTTTAGTGGGCTACTCATTGCATGGGCTGGTAGATAACGGCTTGTGGAGTACTCAGGTTGCCTTTGTCCCCTGGCTGCTCATCGCCCTCATCGTCCAGGGCCACCAACTGGTCAAACAAAATCAGGCAGATGACAAATTCTCCACCCTGTGCTAATCTTCCTCTCAGGGAAAACACCAATTCACATTCTGGGAGGCACACAATGGGCGTACCATTCGCAACCGAAGCCTGGATCAAGGCATTGCAAACCGAACTGAACAACAGCGCCGGCTACCGCGAGGCGGCCAGCAATTGGGAAGGCGATTTTTACTTCGTCGTCACCGCCGGGAGCGGCATCCCCGCCGACGTCTATATGTACATGGACCTCTGGCACGGCGAATGCCGCGACGCGATGGAAATCAGCGACCCCGCTGCCAAAGACCCCGCCTTCGTCATGAGCGCCCCGGTAGACGTCTGGCGCAAAGTGGTGGACAAAAAGCTCGACCCCATCAAAGGGCTGATGACCCGCCAACTCAAGCTCAAAGGCAACATGATGAAAATCATGAAAGCCCCCAAAGCGGCCATCGAACTCGTCGAATGCACCACCCGCATAGACACCGAATGGCCGGCGTAAGAATGATCAATTGTTGATTGTCAATGGTCAATTGCCAACGGCAATCGTCAATCCTAAATCCTCATGTGGTTTTTTCGCGCCCCGCAGATAACCTTTGGTGAAGACGCGCTCAGCCAACTGGCGACTATCCAGGGCCAGCGCGCTTTTATTGTGACCGATCCTGTCATCGAGCAGCTTGGTTTTGTTGCGACGGTGCAGGAGCAGTTGGCCGCCGCCGGCCTGGAGAGCGCGGTGTTCGCCGAAGTGGAGCCAGACCCGTCGCTAAACACGGTGCGGCGCGGCGCGGCGCAAATGCACGCCTATGAGCCGGACTGGATCATCGGCCTCGGCGGCGGCTCCAGCATGGATGCCGCCAAAGCGATGTGGATTCATTATGAACGCCCCGACCTTGATCCGGAGGCGATCAATCCCTTTGATGAATTGGGCTTGCGCCAAAAAGCGCGGCTGATCTGCATCCCCACCACCGCCGGGACCGGCTCTGAAGCGGGTTATGGCATTATCCTCACCGATACCGACAATGCCCGCAAGTTGACGCTCGGCTCGCCGGAAGCGACGCCGGACATGGCGATTGTGGACCCCTATTTCACCGCCAAACTCCCCCGACAAGTCACAGCCGACACCGGCATAGATGTTCTCACCCACGCCATCGAAGCCTACCTGGCGACCTGGGCCAACGATTTCACCGATGGCCTCTGTTTGCAGGCGATGCGCCTGGTCTTTAATTATCTGCCACGCGCCACCGCCAACGGGCATGGTGACCTGGAAGCGCGGGAAAAGATGGCGAACGCGGCGACCATCGCCGGGATGGTGTTGGGCAATAGCTCTGTCGCTTTGGCTCACGCTTTGGGGCATAGCGCCGGGGCGCTGTTGGGCGGACTACCGCACGGCCGGATCACTGGCATTTTCCTGCCTTATACGCTGCAATTTGTGGCGAATGGGGGAAACGGCCGTTTCCAAGACCTGGCCCACACCCTCCACCTCCCCGCCAACGACGAAGCCGAAGCCGCCGCCAACCTCGTCGCCGCCATCTTCGACCTGTTCGAGCAAGTTGGCCTACCCCACTGCCTGGCAGCGGCCGGCGTCCCCGAAGACAAATTCAGCGAACTCCTCCCCATCATGGTCGCCCACGTCGAGATGGACGCCAACCTCCTCATGTCCCCCCGCATCCCCGACACGACCGAAGTAGAAAAACTACTGCAATACGCCTACGACGGACGGACGGTGGAGTTTTAGTCTGGTAGTCGGATAGTCGGATAGTCTGGTAGTCTGGTAGTCGGTAGTTGGACTATCCAACTACTCGACTACCAGACTACTCGACTACCAGACTACTCGACTACCAGACTACTC
>CAYONK010000438.1:0-4492 GCA_964405285.1 uncultured Ardenticatenaceae bacterium | reverse complement strand
ACGGCCTCGGATTTTTCAGAGGAACGGGATGCTTCGGAGGACCTCAGCATGACATCTTGCTTTTTAAATTGAGAATTGCTGATTGGAGATTGGAGACCTATGAATCTCCAATCTCTAATCTCCATTCTCTAATCTCTTAAACCGCGCGGCGGCGGTATTCCAGGCCAACTCCGGCGACGATGAGGGAGAGACCAAGCAGGGCGACAACGGCCGTTACCCCACCCGCGCCTTGTTCGGCCGGCGTGCCAGACTCAGGCAGCACTGCCGGGAACGTTTGCACCGGGTAGAGGATGGGGAACCCCGGCTGGTAAAAACCGCGAAAGACACAGAAATTTACGTCCAGCGCCAGCGGTTTGTCCCCATCAACCGCCACAACGACCGGGTTTTGCGACGTCACAATCCATTCCGAACTTGGTTTGGCCGTGACACGCCAGTAGCCATAGCTGGCAGCCACCAACCCATACGTGCCATTCTCGCCGGTGTAAAGCGTTACGGAATAGTCGCCGCCGGTATTGGTAAATTCCAGATCAACCCCGGCCACCGGCCCTTCTCCCGGCACACCGGTGTTGACACAACGGCCGTCGCCATTCACGTCCTGGTACACTGCGCCACGAATAGACCCATTCTCTTGGGCGTTGACCATTCCGGCAGAAAAAGCCAGCAGCAGCGCCATCGTCAATCCAACCAACCACATTTTCTTCATGTCAACCTCCTTACATGCTACAGAATTATTTCTCAAGGACAAACCCGCTCAGGTTTGCCCCAGCAATCGCCTCATCGGCTGGTTTGCACCGGTGCAACCGGCTCAGCAACAACGACAAGCCGGTGCGAATTATCCGTGTAAGGCCAGCAAGTGACTAGCGTAATGCGTTCGTCAGGCGTAGGGGCGATCCATTGGGCGTTTTGCAAACGCACCTGAATTGACTGCCCCCGCTCTAAAAAGATCTCTTTGTGAATGACCTGATAGGCGTATTCGCGTTCCGCATCATAGAGGATGATGGTGTCGCCTTCATTTAAATCCACCAGGTCGCGGAATACTTCGCCATGCACGTTGTGGTGACCATTCAGCACGGTGTTGCCGCGCTCGCCAAGCAGGGCGCTGTTGTCGTGCCAGCCAGCGCGATACCCTTCTGGGACGAGCCATTGGTAGTAGGTGTTGCCCCCGCTCTGCACCGGCTCAACGCCGATCCGTTCCACCGGCGCGTCCAGGTTAATTTGCGGGATGACGATGCGCTGGGGAACTCCGAGGCGCGGACCCCGGCTCAGAGCCTCGGCCAGCGTTACCAGGTTCTCTTCCGGCGCGGACGGCGCGGCTTCGCCTGCGCTCTCCGGCAGCAGCAAAGATTCGCTCTCCGCACGAGGAGCGAGGGTGGGAACCTGGGCGACAGCGGCCGGGGTTGGGATGATCAGGTTTTCCGGCAGCAGGCTGTTGAGGGCGGCCTGAACAGGGCGGGGCATGGTGGCAGGGGCGAGAATCCAAACGGCCGTTACCGCCAACAACACCAGCATCCCCACAGAGATAAAAACCAGGCTCAGAGGTACACGTACTTCGCCTTTTGGAGGTGGATTTTTCCCTGACATGCCCGTAGTATAAACCACAAAATCGCTTATGTAAATGAATAGTTGGGAGTTGGGAGTTGGGAGTTGGTAGCAAGAAGCTCTCTGCCAACTCTCAACTCCCCACTATCACCTAAAAACCAATCTCACCAGTTCAGGAAGGACGACGCCGGAGGGTCCGGTGAGAACGTAATCCATATAAGGGCTAAAGGGGGTTCGCTCCGGGTTTATTTCGATGATGGTGGCGCCGTTCTGCTGCGCTTCGATGGGCAGGGAGGCGGCCGGGTAGACCATGCCGGATGTGCCTACCGCCAGGAAAACGTCGCAGGCGTGGGCGGTGGCAACGGCCGTTTGCAAAGCAGTGTAAGGCAAACTTTCGCCAAACCAGACCACGTCCGGCCGCAGGTAACTGCCGCAGTCGGGGCAGCGGGGCGGCACTTCGCCGGTGGCGGGCCAGGTGGGCACGGAACGGCCGTCGGCGAAACATTTGGTGCGGGTGATATTGCCGTGCAATTCAACCACCTGTTGGCTGCCTGCCTGCTGATGCAGCCCATCCACATTCTGCGTGATCAGGTTGAAACGTGCGGCGTGTCGCTCCCACTCCGCCAGGGCAAAGTGGCCCGGATTCGGCTGCGCCTGAGCTACCAATTCCCGCCGCCAGGCGTACCACTCCCACACCAGGCGCGGGTTGCGCTGAAACGCTTCCGGTGTCGCTAACTCCTGCGGGTCGTACTGCGCCCACAGCCCGGTCTGCGCCTGACGAAACGTCGGCACTCCGCTCTCCGCCGAAACCCCCGCCCCGGTGAGAACGGCGACGTGCCCGGCCTGGCGCAACTTTTCGATCAACTCAATTGGAAATTCCATCATACCCCCAGAGCAATGGTCAATGGTCTATGGTCAATGGTCAATGGTCAATGGTCAACGGGTCGGAGCGCTCCATTGACCATTAACAATTGACAATTGCCAATTGACAAGTTCACAACCCTAAAATCACTTTTGCCAACATAAAATAGATCAACAGCCCGGTCGCGTCCACGATAGTGGTGATCATTGGGCCGCTGATGACGGTGGGGTCAATGCCGAAGCGGTCGGCTAAGATGGGGACGACCGTAGCGACCAGATTGGCCCACAGGACGACGGCCGCCAACGTCAGCCCCACTACCAGCGCCACCTCATAGCCGGTCCCCCAGGTGACGGCGCGTAAGACGCCAACGCCAGTCATCGCCAGACCGAGCAGCAGGCCAACGGTTACTTCGCGGCGCACCGCCTGGCCTAGATTGCTCAGGCGCACTTCGTCCAGGGTGAGGGCGCGGATGATGGTGGCGATGGTCTGCGACCCGGCGTTACCGCCCGTGCCAATGATCAGCGGGATGAAAAGGCTGAGGGCGATGACCGCCTCCAGTTCGTGCTGGAAGATGTTGATGACTGTGCCGGTGAAGGTGGAGGCGATAAAGAGCAACATCAGCCAGCCGATGCGCTTGCGCACGATTTGCAGGGTGGAGACGGCGAAGTAGGGCTGCTCCAATGGTTGCGAACCGCCCAGCCGTTGGATGTCTTCGGTGGCCTCTTCTTCAAACACGTCGAGTACGTCGTCTACGGTAACTGCGCCGAGGAAACGGCCGTTTTCATCCACCACCGGGATCGAGACAAAATCATAGCGGGCCACCATCTCCGCCAACTCCTCCTGGTCGGCCGTCGCCTGCACCGTCACCACCTGCTCCACCATGATAGATTCGATGGTCGCATCCGGCTGCGAAGTGATCAGGCTGCGCAGCGGCACCAGGCCAATCAGCTTATTTTCCCGATCCACCACATAGAGGTAATGGATGGATTCATATTCGCGCAAGCCGCGCAAATGTTGCAATGTCTCATCCACCGTCCAATGGCGGCGCAGCACCGCCACATCGCGGGTCATCAGGCGGCCGGCCGAATCCTCTTCATAACTAAGCAGTTGTTGGACCTCGGCCGCCTCTTCCGGTTCCATCAGGCCAATCAGCCGATCAGACAGTTCGTCCGGTAAATCTTCCAGGAATTCAGCGGCGTCATCGGAAGGCAATTCGTCTAGCAAGTCGGCCAGCCGCTCCTCGTCTACCTTCTCCAGCAGCTCCTGGCGCACCAGGCTGCCCGTCTCGTCCAACACCTCGCTACCGACTTCGATAGAGAGCATTTCGAAGATAATGACCGCTTTTTCTGGTTCTAATTCATCCAAGATGTCGGCGATGTCAGCCGGATGGACGTCAACCAACAATTCGCGCAGAGCGGTCATATCGCCTGCGTCAAGCAGAGCTTCAATTTCATTTGCCAGGGGCAAGGTCATACTTTGTGGTTCCATATAGAATCACCTCCAACAGGAGAATTGGGAAGGTTTTGCGGAAGGGAAAATTTGCCGGGTCCGGCGGGCGGACACAGCACCTAATTATAGCGGTTGTCCCGCGATAGACGAAAAGCTACAACACCCAACTGCGCGGAACTCTGGTAAACTTGGAACGTATTGAGTATGTATTGACAAGTAATGGTCGGAACCACCGGTAAACCACCCCCTGCCTCACGGCTTACGGATAACGGCTTACGGACAACGGATCACGGACAAAGACATGATCGCATTTTGGCCTTATTTTCTCAGCGGTTTTTTGATGATAGCGCTGGCCCTGCTGTTGGGCTGGTGGATCGGCCGGACGCGCGGCGCGGGTTGGGGGCTATTCGCCATCGGCGCGGTGACGTTTGTCGCTTCGCAGGTGCTGCATGTGCCGTTTAACTGGCTGATTTTGCAGCAATGGCAGCTCATTCCCACCGACACGAGTGTGCGCGCCAACCTGGTCATCCTCGCCCTCTTCCTGGGGCTGTCGGCCGGGGTGTTCGAGGAGACAGCCCGCTATCTGGTGATGCGCTTCTGGGCCAAAGACGTGCGCACCTGGGGGCGCGGCCTGATGCTGGG
>CAYONK010000437.1:0-4493 GCA_964405285.1 uncultured Ardenticatenaceae bacterium | reverse complement strand
CAAAGTTTTCATACAAAAGACCGCCACCAAAAAAGGCGATCAGGCCGCCAATGCCGCCCATCAAATTGATGATCCCATTTGCCTTGCTGCGGTCGTTAACCTCAAACAAATCGCCCAGCCAGGCCACCGTCGGCGAGCGGAAGAGGGCCATGCCCAGGTTGGTGATGAGGATGAAGGCGGCCAGCGCCAGGGCCGTCTGAGCGAAGGGAATGAGGATGAAGCCGATGAAGGCGATGGGCATACCGAGCAAAATCCAGGGCTTGCGTCGGCCGAACCGGTTCCAGGTCCGGTCGCTCTTCGCCCCCACCCAGGGCTGAACGAAGATGTTGATCAGGTTGTCCCAGGTCATGATGAAGAGCGCCAGCGTCGGACCGAGGCCGAAGCCGCGCACCTGCGGCACTTCGCGCCCTTCGGCGATGAGCTGGGCGGCGAAATCCGGGTTGCCCGCTTGTAAGAAGAGAGGGATATACTGGTTGAAGATGGGCCAGATGATGCTGATGCCCAGGAAACCGAACCCGACGATGAAAGTTTTGCTGTAGGTGAAGCGCTTAAAGTCGTTCTGTCCTGTTTTCGCTGTCACATTTCCTCCTGTTCTGATTGCGGATTTTGGATGGGGATTGGGCAGATTAAGAGTTGCTAATCGCCTGTTTACCACCTGCCCTGTCCTGGGGCACAATGTTAACTCGTTGTGGACATTCAGGCATGGAAATGGGGATTGGAGATTGGAGATTGGAGATTCGGTCAATCTCCAATCTCTAATCTCTAATCTCTAATCTCAAAAAGGATGGTCATGTTCAAACCTAAACCTATCAAACCAGGGCCGGGGCAGGAGTCGGTGTGGGATTATCCGCGCCCGCCGCGCTTGGAGACGACAGAGAAGCAGATTCAGATTGTTTTTAATGGGGTTGTGATTGCCGACACGCGCCGGGCGTATCGGGTGTTGGAGACGAGTCACCCGCCGGTTTACTACATCCCGCCGGATGATATTGTTGCGGGGGTGCTGGTGGCGGTTAACGGCCGTTCCTTCTGCGAATGGAAAGGCCAGGCCAGCTACTACTCAGTCCGCGTCGGCGGCCAAGAAGCCCACAAAGTGGCCTGGACCTACCCCAATCCGACGCCCGCCTTCGTCCCGATCAAGCATTACGTCGCCTTCTACGCCGGGCCAATGGACGCCTGCACGGTAGACGGCGAGCGCGTCACCCCGCAGCCTGGCGATTTCTACGGCGGCTGGATCACCAGCGATGTGGTCGGGCCGTTTAAGGGCGAGCCAGGCAGTTGGGGCTGGTGAGGAGGAGATTGGAGATTTGCGTCACCCACAATCTCCAATCTCCAATCTCCAATCTCTAATCTCTAATCTCTTCATACATGCCATGACCAATCAAATTCTACTCGATGAGGCGTGGGGGTCACTGCGGCGGCGGGGAAGAACGGCCGTTTTCCTCTGCGTTTTCGTCTGGCTGCTGCTGGCGGGCTGGCTGTGGCGCGATTGGCCGGAGTACGCCGGGCGCTGGGCGCTGCTGTCCGGCGGGGTGTTGCTTTACGTGCTGGCCCTGCTCTGGCGCGGGCTGCCGGAGAACAGGCGTGAGGGGGAAACGGCCGTTCTGCCCACCCTCGGCCTGGGTAACAGCCTGACGCTCTACCGGGGGTTGGCCACCGCCCTGCTCGCCGGCTTCCTCTTCTCCCCCTGGCCGGGGGGCTTCCTCGCCTGGCTACCCGCCCTGCTCTACATGACGGCCGACATCGCCGACTACCTCGATGGCTATGCCGCCCGCGTCGCCAACCACGCCACCCGCCTGGGCGAACGGCTGGACATGGAATACGATGGCCTCAGCGTCCTCGTCGTCACCCTGCTGGCCGTCTGGTATGGGCAGCTACCGCTCTGGTATCTGCCCCTCGGCCTGGCGCGGTATCTCTTTCTGATCGGGCTGTGGTGGCGCGAACGGCGCAATTTGCCGGTGTACGATCTGCCGCCCAGCGTCCACCGCCGCGTCTTTGCCGGTTTTCAGATGGGCTTCCTCAGCGCCGTGCTATGGCCCATCGTGCCGCCCGCCGGGGCGACCATCGCCGGGGCGATTTTTGGCGCGGCGACGGCCGCCAGCTTTGGCCGCGATTGGCTGGTCGCCAGCGGCCGGTTGGACCCATCCGCCCCAGCTTACCGGCTGTGGCAGCGCCGCGTCGTCGTGGCGACGACGGTCTGGCTGCCCCTTCCCTTGCGCCTGGCGCTGGCCCTCTGTCTGGGCTGGATCGCCGCCAGCGGCCCCGCGCCTGCCTGGGCGGACTTGCTGGCGAGTTGGGGCTTGCCGACCGCGCCCCTTTTGGCGAATGGGGCGTTGGCGGTGCTGGTGGGGGCGGGAACGGCCGTTACCCTCGGCCTCCTCCCCCGCGTCCTGACCCTGCCCCTCGTCTTCCCTATCGGCTTCGATATTCTCACGCGGGGACTGGTCTGGCCGAACGGCCTGGCCCTGGCCTGCGCCATCGCCCTCATGCTGCTCAGCAGCGGCCCGCTTTCCCTCTGGCGGCCGGAGGAGCGGTTTATGGCGCGGCGGGCGGGGGAAGAGCGGATAACAGTTAACAGTGAACGGTTAACAGTGAACGGTGAACGGTGAGTCGTAATCCGAAATCCGAAATCCAAAATCCAAAATCGAAAATCAAGTTGGGCTGGTTGGTGTGGGCGGCTGCTTTCTTGTTGTTGGCGGTGGCGTTGCGGGATGTGCCGTTGGCGGCGGTGTGGGCGGCGCTGCGGCGATTGGGGCCGGTGGAGTTGGCCGTGTTGGTGGTGTTGAATGGGCTGGTGCTGCTGACGTTGAACGGCCGTTGGTGGATTATCTTGCGCGGGCAGGGGCGGCGCATCCCCTTTTTCACCTTGTTGGGCTACCGATTGGCCGCGTTTGGCGTGAGCTATTTCACGCCAGGGCCGCACTTTGGCGGCGAACCGGTGCAGGTGGCCTTGCTGGAACGGCGGCATGGGGTAGGGCGGACAACGGCCGTTGCCGGGGTCGCCCTGGATAAATCGCTGGAACTGCTGGTCAACTTCCTCTTCTTGACGCTGGGGGTGATCTTGCTGTTGCAGCAGCGTTTGTTTGGCGGGCTGGTGGGGGAGGAAACGGCCGTTTTCGCCACCCTGCTCCTCGCCTTCCCCTTCGCCTTCCTGGGGGCTACCTGGGCGGGCTGGTATCCGGTCAGTCGCGGCGTGGGGCTGGTGGGGCGTTTTCCCTGGTGGCCGGGGCGCGGCCGTTGGGAAGGGCGGTTTGCCCGGCTGCTGGACGGGCTGCGCGACAGCGAACGGCAGGCGACGGAATTTTGCCAACGCGCCCCGGCGTCGTTGGCCGCCGCCCTGCTCGTCTCGCTGCTCAGTTGGCTGCTGCTGATCGCCGAGTATGGGCTGATGCTGCGCTTTTTGGGGTTGGAGTTAACGGCCGTTCAGACCATCGCCCTGCTCACTGCCGCCCGCATCGCCTACCTGCTGCCCCTGCCCGGCGGTCTGGGCACACTGGAAGCCAGCCAGGTCTTCACCCTGGGGCTGATGGGGCTGGACCCGGCGGCTGGCCTCAGCGCCGTTTTGCTCATCCGGGCGCGGGATGTGGCGCTCGGACTGTTCGGTTTGTGGTGGGGTGGTTGGAAGCTGCGCTAACAACCCAGTTTTCACGTATTTGATAAACGCTTACCTATGACCGAAAATTAGACTGCGAATGATCATCAACTGACGTTTTGCTTTTAGTTACAGGTTACAGGTGGCTTGTAACTTACAACTTGTAACTTGCTCCTTACCCCTCCAGGATACCGCAAGTTTATGGCCTTGCAGTGTAGCTCCGCTTAATAGAGTTACTGGACTCTGGCGTTTTTTAAATTCGCCTCTGGTAGGGACAGGTTTGAAACCTGTCCCTACACTCGACTGAAATATGATTTTCGCCAGAGTCCAGTAGAGTTATGAGAAACGCGTGAGGTTGTTAGATCGCCACATCATTTGCTTTACCATAATGCAGCGTCGTTACCTGACGACTTGAAAGAAAAAATCGAATCGCCTTTTTGCTGTACCACAACAAATTACTTTACTTTATTGCCCGGCTTCGATTAGAAAATCGAGCCATAAGGAGAATTAATCTTGAATTTTAGAAAGATGACATTTGTTCTTTTGGTAGTCGTATCGGTTTGCATAGCCGTCTTGGGCTATGGTTTATTGATCAACACCCGCAATTCATCCGCATTAGAAAATGAACTCTCAACGAATTTTCTCCCTTTGGTTCTGAAATCCGCCTTGCCAACCAATACGCCTACCCCTACAGCTACCCATACGCCCACCTATACGTCAACGCCTGTCGCTACAATGACAGCCACAGCGACGGCAACACCAACCAACACCCCACCGCCTGCCTCACCCACACCGACCTCGGTCAGTTCTGCAACGCCAACAGCTACAATACCTGTCCTTACCAGTACACCGACGGCGACGCCTACTCCCACCAACACCCCCCGCCCCACCAACACCCCCGGCC
>CAYONK010000436.1:3158-4501 GCA_964405285.1 uncultured Ardenticatenaceae bacterium | reverse complement strand
CACGCCCATCTCCAGGGCCAGCCAACCGCTCAGAACAATGCCGACCGGGGTCAGGCGGGCATTGAAATCGTTGGGGAAGCGGGCCGCATATTGCATCATCGGCGCGGCGACAATGACAAATGCCCCCAAAGCGACCACCAACCCGCGCCGGTGATCGGTCCAAAACTGGCGCGGCTGGCGGATAAAGTGATAGCCAAGCGCGGCCAGCATCACAATGGGCGTCAGGCGCGCCCCGGCGTAAAAATACAAGCCCAACCCGGCCACGACGCCGCTCAAAGCCCAATCCAGGTCGCTGCGCCGGTCCAATCCCCGGTAAAGAAGGAGCAGCGCGAGCGTGATGAAGAAGGGGTCGGCGATTTGATTGGAGCCGAGGCGGGAGTAGTGGATGTGGTAATGGTAGGTCGCCAGGATAACGGCCGTTGCCCACCCCACCGGCGCTCCCACCAACCGTCGCACCAGGAAAAACGTGATGATCACCGTCGCCGCGCCCACCAGCGTCCAGGGAAAGCGTAAACCAAACACCGTTGGGCCAAACAAGGCAATAGACCAACTATTGAAATAGAAACTGAGCGTGGGCACGCCGAGCCAGCCAGTGGAGAACGGATTGCGTAACGAGCCGTTCAGTACCCGTATCGCTTCCAGCCCCTGCGAGGCTTCATCTCCGGCCAGGGTATAGGGGAGCGCGCCTACCTGCCAGACGCGCAAGAGAAAGGTGAAAATCGCCAGCCCGGAGAGGGCGAGCAGCCAGGTTCGTCTGGCTCGCAGCCAGCCGCGCCAATCGCGCCTGGGCCAATCCTGTGGGGCAAAAGCTGCCAGATAGAACCCGCCCGCAGCCAACCAGAGCAGGAAAACGGCTGTGTAGCTTTCTGTCGGCTTGATGCGGGGCAGCCACCAGAGGACGATGTATGTTAACATAACGGATGAGATGAGGGCCAGGTGGCGGCCGTAGCGCTGGAGAAAATTGGCGAGGGAAAACGGCCGTTCCTCCCCCTCCCTCTCTCCCTCGCCCCAATCAAGCTGGGGCAGCGTCCGCGCCGCGATGAGCAGGGAGAACAATGCCAGCCCAATCCCCAACAGCGCCGGAAGGGACGAAGGACTTTCTAACTCACCGGACAACGCCAGGTTGAACCAGTGACGGGCAACCAACAGACCCACCAGCACCCCCACCAATGCTAAAGCGGCCAGCCATTTCAGCCCTTGTTTCGGTCCGTTTGGTTTGTTCATCATTGCGTGGCCCTATGGCAAACAGGTTCAAACGCCCAACAAGCCGCCCCGTGAATGATTCAGCAAAAAAATCGTGACTGATCCGGCTAACTGACCACTTGAAGCGGAATGCTGTCCAG
>CAYONK010000436.1:937-3058 GCA_964405285.1 uncultured Ardenticatenaceae bacterium | reverse complement strand
CAGCGCTCCGCTGTCCACTGGCACAAGCCGGTTAGAAGTGGGGGATAACGGCCGTTTCCGTAGCGGAACCGGCGGACATTCCCACGCCTCGGCCGGGGTCTCCCGGCGCAGCTCCTTCAACTTGGGCAAAATGCCGCAGGCGAAGCAGTGGTGGCGGCAGTCCACCCGCGTCTCCTGCGCCTGACTCATCAAATAATCCTGCGTCAGGAACTTCCGCGTCACGGCGATATCAAGATGCTCCCAGGGGAACAACTCGTCAATCCGCCGCTTGCGATGAGTGAAGAAAGTGGGGTCCAGTCCCTCGGCGGCGAAGGCATCCAGCCAGGCGCTTTCGCGGAAATGTTCGCCCCAGGCGTCGAATTTCGCCCCGTCCCGCCAGGCGCGCTCCACCACTTCCGCCACCCGCCGGTCGCCCCGGCTGAGAAAGCCTTCGTAAAACGATTCACGCGGATCATTCCAGCGCAGGCGCAGGCCATGCACCCGCATCATCTGGTCCTTCAACAGCTTCAGCTTGGCGTAGATCGCCTCCTGGTCGTCCATCGGCTCCCATTGGAAGGGGGTGTGCGGCTTGGGGATGAAGGTGCTGACGCCCACGTTGACGCTCGCCTTCTTGCCGTGCAGCTTACGCCCCTCGGCCAGCACCGCTTTGGATAGGTCAATAATCGCCTGTACATCCTCCAATGTCTCCATCGGATGGCCGATCATGAAGTAGAGCTTGATGGTGCGCCAGTCGCGCCGGTAGATTTCCCGCGCCGTCTCCAGTAACTCCTCGTGGGAGACATATTTGTTGATGGTGTTGCGCATCTTCTCCGTGGCCGCTTCCGGGGCCAGGGTGAAGCCGCCGCGCCGGTTGTCGCCCAAATTATCCATCAACTGCGTCGAGACGCTCTCGATCCGCAGCGAGGGCAGGGAGATGTTCAGCCCTAAATTGCCATAGCGCTGCCCGATTTTCTCCGTCAGTTCCAGCACATGGGTGTAGTCGCTGGAGGAAAGGGAGAGCAGGGCGATCTCTTCGTAGCCGGTGGATTCGAGGATGTCGTCCATTGCCTGGAGGATTTCGGCGACCGGCCGTTCACGCACCGGCCGGGTGACCATCCCGGCGTGGCAGAAGCGGCAGCCCCGCGTGCAGCCACGCATAATCTCGATGGGGGCGCGGTTGTGGACCAACTCCACAAAGGGGATGATAAAATCCGTCACGGGCGGAGGCAGCGTCGGTACGATGGTTTTTAGCACTTTGGGCGGCGCTTCCGGCATGGTGGGGGTGATGGCCGCGACGGCCCCATCGTCGTGATAGGCCACGTCGTAAAAGCGAGGGACGTAGCAGCCTTCGATTTGGGCGACATAGCGCAGTTGGGTCTCACGGTCCAGGTGGCGGGCGGCGCGCATCACCCCAATGATTTTGAGGATTGCCTCTTCCCCTTCGCCGATGACAAAGACGTCAATGAAGGGGGCCATCGGTTCCGGGTTGTAGCAGGCGTGGCCACCGGCGATGACCAGCGGATAGCTGGCGTCGCGCTCGGCGCTGCGGATGGGCATTCCGGCCAGGTCCATCATATTGAGGGCGTTGGTGAAAAGCTGTTCGTAGGGCAGGCTAAAGCCAAGCAGGTCGAACTGGCGGATGTCTCGCTTGTTTTCCAGCGAGTAGAGGGGGATGCCCTGCTCGCGCATGATCGCTTCCATGTCGGTCCAGGGGGCGTAAACGCGCTCTGCCAGGAGGTTGCGGTGCTTGTTGATCAGGTCGTAGAGGATCATCAGCCCCAGGTTGGACATGCCGAGGTCGTAGATGTCGGGGAAGGCGAGGGCGACTTTGTAGTCAATATCGGCCCAGTTTTTGCGGACCTGGTTGTATTCGCCGCCGGTGTAGCGGCCAGGTTTGGTGACGCGGGGGAGGATGCGTTCTAAGGCAAGTTCGATTTGTTCAGGTGTTTTCATCAGCTTGTTTTGTCGCAGATGGCTCCCGATCCGCGCTTATTATGATTTGTTGGATGTTTTTGGTGATTATAGCAGTTTTGACTGGGTGCGCAGGCGCTTATAACAAAAAAGCCAGGGGGAGGTGGGCGCGGGCTTGCCAGGCGGCTTCGTTGTGGTCGGCGCCGGGGAATTTTTGGGTGAGCCAATCCT
>CAYONK010000436.1:0-927 GCA_964405285.1 uncultured Ardenticatenaceae bacterium | reverse complement strand
CATCGAAATCCTGCGGCAGATACGTCACAGCGAGCCAATGTGTGGCGATGGTGACAATGAGCACGATCAGGATTTTGATGGAGTTGAGTTTCACGAGTGCCTTTTTCAGCCCAGGAGAAATTCCAGCGGAATCTCGACGCGCGCCCGCCAGGCGGCTTCGTTGTGGTCGGCGCCGGGGAATTTTTGGGTGAGCCAATCCTGGCCGGCCGTGTAGCCTTTCTGCCGCAGCAGGGCGTCTACTTTAAACTGGTAGGGTTCGTATTCGGCATCGAGGGTTTCGGTGCCGTAGTCGAAGTAGAGTTTGTGCCGGCCGGGCGCGGGCAGACGCTCTTGCAAGTAGGGGAGGATGACGCCGTTGACGGCCGGCCAATGGGTGGAGACGCAGCCCGCCCCGGCGAAGATGTCCGGGTATTCGCAAAGGGCGTAGAGGGAGATGAGGCCACCCATGCTGGACCCCATGATGCAGGTGGCTTCGCGCTCTGGCCGGGTGCGGTAGGTGGCGTCTATGAAGGGTTTGAGTTCCTGCACGAGGAAACGGAGGTAGTTGTCGGAGTGGGGGGCGGCAACGGCCGTTCCAAACTTCTCCTGAAACTCGGCCCGGATGTGGACAAGCTGCTGCTGACCGGCGGGGGTGGTGAACGGCCGTTGCGGTAAATACTCCGGCCAGCGCAATTCCCCGGCGTTCCAGACGCCGACGATGATGGCGGGCGGCGCTTCTCCGGCGGCGATCAGCCGGGTGAGCGCTTCGGCGACTCCCCAGGTGACGCCGCTGTAGGCGTGTTCTGGCTCGAAGAGGTTTTGGCCATCGTGCATGAAGAGGGTGGGGAAACGGCCGTTTTCCTCCGCGTCATACTGCGGCGGCAGCCAGACATCCACCCGGCGGGGCGGCACGTATTGGGAAGGGAAGTCGGGGTGGGTGTGGAGATT
>CAYONK010000435.1:0-4504 GCA_964405285.1 uncultured Ardenticatenaceae bacterium | reverse complement strand
AGAACTTCACCGTCTGGCCTGTTGGCGAATTAGCTCCCACGCCCACGCCAGCTCCGGTTGTCACAACCGCCCCACGCGCCACCACGCCACCGCCCGGTTTTAATCCAACCAACCTGGTAAACAGCCTTAACAGTATGCGCCTGACGATTGAACAAATGGGTGGCTTGCTTGACCGTCTTTATCGTGGTCAGTCGCAAAGCTGCGAGGAGTACCTGGGGTATTACCGCGCTCTACAACAGCGAACCACCTATACCGGATTGCCCGCAGAGTGGCAGGGCATTTATGGCGAGTACAATTTCGCCGCTGAGAATATCCTAAGCACCAACAACTCGATCAAGTCATTGTGCGAGGGCGGTGGTGGCAATCTCAACGACTTCGATTATGGCGTAGCCCGACAAGGAATTGGCCTCAGCCTGGACCGTATCAATCAGGCGATTCAGGCGGCGAACAGGCTGATGAACCCATAATCTATGAGCCGTAATCCGTTATCTACAACTTATGGGGCAGGTAACGGATTACGACTCACGCGCTCGCCGTTCCCTCAATAAAGCGCACGGCCTGGGCAATGCCATCTTCGGCGCGGAGGTCGTGACCGATGGCGGCGGCGCGGCGGCGCATCTCGCTATCTCCCACCATCTGGGTGATGGCGGCGGCCAGACGTTCGGCCGTCAGCCGCTTTTGCGGGATCGGTTTTGGCCCGGCCCCCAGGCGATAGACCCGTTCGCCCCAAAAGGGCTGGTCAGCGATGAAGGGGCAGATGAGGCCCGGTTTGCCCGCTCGCAGCCCGGCGGCTGTTGTGCCAGAGCCGCCATGGTGGACAACGGCCGTTACCCGCTCAAACAACCAATCATGCGGCGCGCTCTCTAATTGGAAAACGCTCTCCGGCAAATCGCCCGGCTTCAGACCGCCCCAACCGGTCGCCAGAATGCCGCGCTGCCCGCTTTGTTGCAACCCCTGAATGGCCGCGTCCGTCAATCGCGCTGCCCCCGTGCCCGCCATGCTGCCAAAGCCGATGTAGACCGGCGGTGGGCCACTTTCCAGAAAGGCGAACAAATCGGCGGGCGGCTGCCAGCCGGGGTCCGGCGGCAGGAACCAGTAGCCGCTGGCAACGGCCGTTTCCGGCCAATCGGCCGGTCGGGGCAGGATATGGGGGCTGTAGCCGTAGAGGGTGGGGGTGGAACGGCCGTTGGGCAGCACCGTCTCATCCAACACCTTGCCGCGCGGGTTCAACCCCAATTCCTGGCGAAACTCGTTGATCACGCCACTGTACGGGGCAGAGATGAGCGGGACCAATTTGTAGCTGAGCCGGTTGAAGAAGCCGCCCAGGTTGGCGGCAGTCAGCGGCAGGGGGAAGGCCCGCGTCGGCGTGTAGAGCGGCAAAACCAGGCTCATGATCAGCGGCTTCTGCATGGCTTCGGCGATGTGGTAGCCGCTTAATGTTTTCGGGTGGTAGAGGATAAGGTCGGGCTGCGCTTCCTGCGCCACCCGCCAGGCGTCGCCCACCATGCGCCGGATCATCGGTTTGACCAGATTGATCGCCTTGAGCGGGTTACCTCCCCCTTCGATCATCTGCCGCCCCTCCGGGGAATCGGACAGGCGGATCATTTCGTCGTCCATCGGGGCAAAGGTCAGGCCGTGGGCTGTGACCATCTCCTGAAAGAGTGGGGCGGTGCAGAGGGTGACGGTGTGACCGGCTTGTTGCAGGCCGTGTCCTAAAGCAATATAAGGCTGCACGTCGCCGCGCGAGCCGATGGTGAAGATGAGGATGTTCATAGTTAGTCGAGTAGTCGAATAGTCGAATAGTCAGGTAGTCAGGTGGTCAGGTGGTCAGCGAATTGGTTTTGGCCAACCAACCAACTAACTAACCAACATTTCCATGTCACGGGCTGAAGCCCTTTTCTAAAATTTGGAGAACCTGGGCGAAGAGGGGTTCGCTGGCGGTGGCGTGGGGAAAACGGCCGTTTTCCCCCTCTTCCTCCTCCCCCAACCGCCCCAACAAGTACCGCCCCAATTCGAGAAAAATGGTGTTAAAGACAAACGCCGCCAGATCGGTATCCAGGGTCGGGTCAATGTCGCCCTGGCGCTGCCCTTCGGCGACCAAACCGGCAAAGAACGCGCGTCCGCCAGAACGCGCCTCGGCCAGAAAATCTTCCGGCAAAGCGTCGCTTTTCACGGCGCGGTAGCCGATCTGGCTCAGTTCTGGCTGGCTCAACTCAAAGGCGACCCCGGCCTGGAAAAGCTGGCGCAGATAGGCGAAGATGGATTGGTCCGGCGCGGGCGGGGTGGCCTGAAAAAGCGCAGCCTTCTCCTGCCCGCCCAGGTCGAGCAGGTAGCGGTATAGCTCCGCCTTGTTCTCGAAATACTGGTAAAAACTGCCTTTGGCGATGCCCGCCTCGGCGACGATGCGCGAAATAGAGGCGTTCTGATAATCGTTGGCGGCGAATTCGGCGATGGCGATTTCCAGAAAGCGGGCCTGTTTTTCCGGCGGCAGGTTGAAGAAGGTTTGCTTCGGCATTGTTATTTCCTTTGTGACCGGTCGGTCATGTGACCGGACGGTCATATCGTACAGCGATTGGTTTTGCCTGTCAAGCGTCAGCGAATTTTGGCTTTTGCCTGTTCCGGCATACAATCGGTTTGCTGGCAGGCGGGCGGGGTTGCCCGGCCAATTGCCAGCTTTTGCGAGGTCATATGCTGTTCAAACGGAGCTTTCTGGCTGGCCTGATTGGCCTGATTTTCTTGTTTTTGCTGTTGGTTGCTTGTGGTGAGGAGCCGGTGACTGTGCTGGATCCGACCGCCACGCCAACGGCCGTTACGACCCCTACCATCACCCCCACGCCCCAACCGACACCCACGCCCACCATCCCGCCCAGCCCTACGCCCATCCGCCCGGCGGTGGAGGCGGAGGATCAGGTGTTGCGCGATAACGGCCGTCTCACCATCACCGCCGTTACCGTCGCGGAACCGGCCTGGCTGGTGATCCATGCCGAGCGAGAGGGGCAGGTGGGCGAGGTATTGGGCTACGCCCCCGTCGAAACCGGCCGAAATGAGGCGGTAGAAGTGACCATTGATCCGCTGGCGGCGACGGACCGGTTAACGGCCGTTATCCACCAGGACGCGGGGATCGCCGGTACGTTTGAGTTCCCCGGCCCCGACGAGCCATTGCTGCAAAACGGAACGGCCGTTGAGCAATCATTCGCCATCGAACGGAACATGACGCTACCCTCGATCAGCGTGGCCGACCAGGATGTATTAGAAGATGGTCTGGTGCGATTGGCGCAGGTGGTACTGACTGCGCCCGGTTGGGTGGCCATCCACGCCGACGCGAACGGCGCGCCAGGGTCAATTTTGGGCCATACCTTTGTCCGGGCGGGCCAGCAGGAGGGGGTGGTCGTCCACATCCCCTGGCGGCAGGGGACGCCGCGCCTTCATGCGATGCTCTATGCGGATAACGGCCGTGAACAGCGCTTCGATCACCCTGGCGATGATTTGCCGATCCTGATAGGCGGTGCGCCTGTGGTCGCTTCCTTTGCCGCGACTTACCCGCCCGACGTGGTGGTATTAGACCAACCAGTGGTGGATGACAGCATCACCGTGGAACGGGTGATCAGCAATGGCCCTGGCTGGTTGGTTGTCTACCGGGATGAAGACGGCGCACCTGGTCTGATCATCGGTTCGGCGCCGCTGGCCGCTGGGCTGAACGAGCGAGTCGTTGTGCCGGTGCGCGCTCCCAGCGTCACCGAACAGCTTTTTATCTTTTTGCACGAAGATACCGAGCCGGGCGGCGGGTTCAATTTTCCAGCGGCCGATCCGCAAATCACCTATCAAGGCCGGATTCCTAATCCGTTCTCTTTTCGGACCAATCCGGGCAACTACGTTGTGACGCGGGATCAGGCGGTGGGAGAAACGGCCGTTGTGGTCCTCCCCTTTGTTGTCGCCGATACGGCCATCTGGGCAGTGATCTACAACGACGCCGATGGCGAGTTGGGCGCGATCATCGGCCAGACCTGGTTGTCACCGGGGATCAGCCGGGACGTTGCGGTTGACGTTGCCCCAGACCTGCTCACGGAAACCCTGCACGCCGTGCTGCATTTAGATGCCGGCACACCTCAAGAATTTGAACCTACTGGCCCAGATGTGCCTTTGCAGCGCAATCGGGCTATCATCCACGTTCCCTTCTCCCTCTTACCCTAGTACACTCCTTACCAGGTTTCTCCCCCCCTCCTAACCCCCTCCCCCTTCGGGGGAGGGTCAGGGAGGGGGCTATAGCCAGTTTATTCTGAGAGCAGAAGCCACTGGAGGTCGGGCGGTTTTTTGGTGGGGTGGGGCAACGGCCGTTTCTCCCCTATAATCCCGCCCATGAACAGCCCACCCGTTAAATTGCTCACCATCGCCGGGTCGGACAGCGGCGGGGCGGCCGGGTTGCAGGCGGATTTACGCGCCTGGGCGGTGTTGGGCGGCTATGGGATGAGCGCGATACCGGCCGTTACCGCGCAAAACTCCCGCG
>CAYONK010000434.1:0-4505 GCA_964405285.1 uncultured Ardenticatenaceae bacterium | reverse complement strand
CGTCGGATAGCCTTGCGGCATGTCGGAACCCGGGACGAAGCAGGGCACGCCGATGACCATCCCCAGCGCCCGATCCACCATTTCTGAAGACTTTTACGTCTTGCTGATCAACTGGGAGCCGATGACGTCCAATCTGGCGACTTTCCGCGTCTATCTGAACCCGATGATTAACTGGGTGTGGGCGGGCGGCTTTATCTTTGTCTTTGGCACGATGGTGGCGGCCTGGCCCGACCGGAGGCAGGAAGAGTTGGCGGCAGCGCAGCAGGAGCGGGCGCTCCTGGGCGCGGCGGGAGATTAATGGGATGCGCAAGATAGCTCTGTTGGTTGGTTTGCTGGCTGGAGTCTGGTGGATGGCAACGGCCGTTTCCCTCCAGGCCCAGTCCGGCGAGACGGAAGCCCCCATCGTGCGGCAGGTGAGCGACGACGAGGTCAATGAGGTATCCAAGCACCTCTATTGCCCTGTCTGCGAAAATGTGCCGCTGGACGTTTGCGGCACGCAAGCGTGCGCCGACTGGCGCGAACTGGTCCGCACCAAGCTGGCCCAGGGCCAAAGCCGCCAGGAAATCTTTGACTACTTCGCCCGACAATACGGCGACGCTGTTCTGGCCGAACCGCCCCGGCGCGGCCTGAGCCTGATCCTATGGCTGTTCCCGATTGTCGGCGTGGGCCTGGGGCTGGTCTTCTTTGGCCGCTATTTGCAGGGGCTGCGAACTGCGCCGCCGCCGGTGCGGGAAACGGCCGTTGTCCCCAAACCCATCCCCGACGACTACGCCACCCGCATTGAGCAGGAACTGAATAACAATTAACGGATAACAGTCAACTGTTAACTATCAACTGTCAACGACTACTCGACTACCCGACTACTCGACTAACAACCACCCGACTACCAAGGAACAAGGGACGTATGGAAACCATTCAATCTACACAAGAACAGAATGCGCCAGAGAAGCCTTCGGCCGGCAAGTTCAGCCTGACGACCATCGGCTTGTGGGCGGTGCTGATCGGTGTGCTGGCATTGGTGGGCTGGGGGCTGATCAATGCCAATGCTTCTCGGCCAGAGGCCGGTCAACCGGCGCCTGGCTTCCAGATGGAATACTTTAATGGCTACGAATGGGACGGCCTGGCCAACGCCAGCCTGGAAGAGATGCAAGGAAACGTGGTTATCCTCAACTTCTGGGCTTCCTGGTGCGTCGAATGCCGGGTGGAGGCAGACTTGTTGGAGCAAGTATGGCGGCGTTACAAAGACGATGGCGTGATTATGCTCGGCATCGCCTACGCTGACGTGGAACCAAACGCTCTGGCTTATCTGAAAGAGTTCAACGTCACTTACCCCAACGCGCCGGATTTACGAACGGCCGTTTCCAAAAACTACGAGATCACCGGCGTGCCGGAAACCTTCTTCATCGGCAAAGACGGCAAAATTGCCCATGTGCAAATCGGCCCGGTCAACGAAGCCACCATGATCGCCCTCGTTGACCGCCTTTTAGCGGAACAGTAGATAGTTGATAGTTGGGAGTTGACAGTGGATAGCTCAACTCCCAACTATCAACTCCCAACTCCCAACTCCTAACTAACTCATGACCCCAGGCGCTATTCTTTTCGGTATTGCTTTACTCGTTCTGGTTGCCCTTTACATTGCGCAGCCACTCATTGTAACAACTGGCGCGCCGCAGCCGCGGCGCCGCCTTCTGCCCGACAAGCGGCAGGAATTGATGGTCCACAAAGAGGCGTTGTTAGAGGAAATCCGTACCCTCGACTTCGACTTTGAGACCGGCAAAATCCCTGCCGAAGCCCACGCGGCGCAGCGGGCAGAACTGGTGACCGAAGCGGCCGAAACGCTGAAACAGCTAGACGCCCTGCCTAAAGAAACGGCCCCAGTCCCCAACACAACCCTGGCAGAGATTGAAGCGGCGATTGCCCGCCGCCGGGCTGCGGCAGCGCCCCGCCCGGTGAATGGAACGCCAGAAGAGGCAACGGCCGTTCCCAGCAATGGCCAGAGCAAATTCTGCTCTCAATGCGGCCAACCCGTCAAATCCACAGACAAATTCTGCGCTGCCTGCGGCCACCAACTGGCCCCCGTGGCGAAGACAACATCATAACCCAAAGTTTACCCCATGCTCAAATCGCACTTACATAACGGCCGTTTCCCCCTGCTACTTCTCGCCACCCTTCTACTCGCCGCCCTCTGGCTGACAACCAGCGCCCTGCAAGCCCAAGACCCCATCCTGCCCGCTGCCCCGCCAAACGCGGCGGCCGGTCTGGAGATCTTTGCCGACCGCTGCGCCAACTGTCATGGCCCCGCCGGACAAGGCGATGGCGAACTGGCCGCCCGCCTGCCGCTGCCCCCCGCCGACTTCACCGACCCCGACTTCCGCCGCACCCGTGTACCGGCGACCATGTTCAACGCCATCACCAACGGCATCCTCGAAGGCGGCATGCCTCCCTTCGGCCCGCTCAATACCGAAAGCCCCATCAGCGAAGCCAATCGTTGGAACCTGGTGGCCGCCACCTACAGCCTGGCCACCCCAGCAGAAGCCTTAACCCTGGGCGAAATCGTCTACCAGGAAAGCTGCGCCGCCTGTCATGGATTGGATGGTCAGGGTGAAGGGCCGGACGCTGCCGGGCAAGACCCCGCCCCAACCGACCTCACCAGCCTGAGTTATTGGTACAATCGCAACAACGAAACCGTCTTCACCGCTTTGCAAAGCGGCGCCGTGCCTGCCCACGAATATGACCTCAACGAAGAAGCGTTGTGGGCGGTTGTAGATTACAGCCGCACCTTCAGCTACAACTATATCAGCCAGACCGCTCTCGCCGGGCCAATCGCCGCCGCCACCATTAGCGGCGTTCTTAGCAATGGCGGGACGGGCGAATTGATCGCCGACGGCGAAGTGCTGCTGCGCGCTTTTGATGCCAACTTCCAACCGGTGTTGACCCTGACAGAGACAGTTGGGACGGATGGCTTCTACGCTTTCTCCCTGACGGACGTGATGCCGGATTGGGTGTATCTGGTCAGCACCACCTACAATGGATTGGGCTTTAGCAGCGATGCCGGGCGGCTGAACCAGGCCGCGTCGGAACTCTCTATGCCTATCACCGTTTTCGACACGACAACCGATCCGGCAGTGGTCAACGTAGACCAGATTCATATTTTGCTCAATTTCGCCGGAAACACGGTGCAGGTGGACGAACTATACATCTTCAGCAACCGCGACCGTTACGTCTTTATTGGTGAAGCGGGCGATCCGGACGCCGGGACGGTGGAGATTGCTTTGCCGGCCGGAGCCACCAATGTCACCTTCCAGCGCACACTAGGACGGCTGGATTCGGCCATCCCCGCCCCGGAAGTCATCCCCACAGCCAACGGCTGGGCCGATACCATCCCGTTGCATCCGGGGCAAAGCGGGCTGAATCTTATTGTCTCCTATGATCTGCCCTATGATGGCGGCGCGGCGTTGGACCGGCCGGTGCATTACAGCATCACTAACGTCGGCGTGATTATGACGGCCGGCGGCGTCTCGTTGAGCGGCGAAGGCTTTGTGGATCAGGGTGTGCAGCAGATGGGCGACTCCCAATTTATTGCCTACACGCGCACCGGCGTACCGGCGCAGAGTACTCTGTCGTTGGCGCTGCAAGGCCGTCCTGATTTTTCTTTTGCCACGACAGGCGCGATGGCTGTAGCCCAGCCGGATAACGCTACGTTGGATTGGTTGGTGGGGGGCCTGGCGTTGTTGGTGGTGGGGATAACGGCCGTTTTCACCATCCGTACCTGGCGCGCCCAATCCACCCAGGCCGAAGCCGACCACGAAGACGAGGCCCAACTCCTCCGCGAACGCCTCATCCAGGCCATTGCCGACCTGGACACAGCCTTCGAGCAAGGCAACCTGGACGAAGCAACCTACGGCCGCCAACGCGCCGCCCTCACAGCCGACCTCGCCGCAATCTGGGGGGAATAAGCAAGCGCTCATGTTCAAATTTGTCACAATCTATCGGCGGGTGGAGGACGAAATGCAGCTTGAAGAATTCTTCTCCTCTACCCACCTTCCCCTCGCCGAACAACTGCCCGGCCTCCGCCTGAGCGAGGTAAGCCGGGTAACAGGCAAACCCGGCGGTGAATCCCGTTTCCACCTGATGTACGAACTCTACTTCGACTCATCCGACACCTTCGCCAACGCCTTACGTTCCGAGCCAGGTATCCAACTCATGGCCGCCCTCCGGCCCTGGGGGGAAGCTCGTCTGATTGATTGGTTCTACGCCGACTCCTTCAGCGAACCAACCGCCAGCCCCGACCATTCGCCCTAAAGCATCCACCACCGCAAAGACACCCAACCTCCCCAAAAAACAGACAGAGCCTCTGGCATCTCTACACCTACCCATCAATCATCGTTGCTCAGCACAGGCTCTCAGCGTGACATCCCTCTTGTTAATTTGAGTATCGCTGGGAGGAAAGCAGCAATTCTCAATTTAAAAAGCAAGATGTCATGCTGAGAGCCTGTGCTGAGCAG
>CAYONK010000433.1:0-4511 GCA_964405285.1 uncultured Ardenticatenaceae bacterium | reverse complement strand
ACTACCAACTACCAACTACCAACTACCAACTACCAACTACCAACTACCAACTACCTATGGATTGGCTTCTCGAACCTCTGCAATTTAGCTTTATCACGCGGGCGTTGATCGCGGCGGTGATTGTGGGCGTGGTCTGCTCTGTGCTGGGTGTTTACGTGGTGCTGCGCGGCATGGCCTTCTTTGGCGACGCATTGGCTCACACCATCCTGCCGGGCGTGGTCATCGCCTTCCTGCTTGGTTGGCCGCTGGCGGTGGGGGCGCTCATCTTCGGCGTTCTCACGGCCCTGGGCATTGGCGTGTTGACCGAACACGGGATGCTGAAAGAAGACACGGCAATCGGCGTGATCTTCGCCGGGTTGTTCGCTTTAGGCGTGGCCTTGCTTTCCGCTTCTGGCAGCTATACGCTGGATTTGGCGCACTTTCTGTTCGGTAATTTGCTGGGAGTGACGGCGGGGGATTTGTGGGTAACGGCCGTTCTCGGCCTGCTCGTTCTCCTGGTCATCTTCCTTTTCTACAAAGAGTTTCTGGTCATCTCCTTCGACCAGACGCTGGCCGTCACCTTGCGGCTGCCCACCACTTTGTTGCGCTACCTGCTGCTCATCCTCATCGCCATCACCATCGTCGTCGCCCTGCAAGTGGTAGGCATCGCCCTGATGCTGGCGATGTTTGTCACCCCGGCGGCCGCCGCCTCCCTGCTCACCCGCCGCCTGCCGACCATGATGGGCGTTTCCGCTTTGATTGGCGCGTTTTCCGGCGTGGCCGGGTTGTACGCCTCCTATTACCTGAACGTCGCCTCCGGGCCAGCCGTCGTCCTGGTGGCTACCTTTCTCTTCCTGCTCGCTTTCCTCTTCGCCCCTGGGCGTGGTCTGCTGCGCCGCCTGGTCTAAGCGCCATTTGTGCCGTGCAGGCGGTTGAGAAGGGTGTGGACAACGGCCGTTAACTCCGGTGGCAAATCACCCAAATCCGGGGCGCGGTCGCCGTTTAGGATGTCGTGGAGGATGCGCCCCAGGGCGCGGAGGTCGGGCGGGGCGGCTTCGTCGTCCGCCAGTTTGCGGGTAAAGGTCTCTACGTCGTGGCGCAGGATGTCTGGGGCGCCCGGCTTGCTGGCGAGCAGCACCCCATTGAGCAGGCCATTGATGAATTGCGGCAACGTGAGGGCAGGGTTGGGGTCTAGAGCGGCGTCGGGGGGAACGGCCGTTCCCAACTGCCCCAACACCTCCGCCACCACCACCCGGTCCGCCAGGTCCAGCCCAATCATCAGGCTTTGCGCGTCGCGCTCCCCGGCCAGAATGCGGCGCAGGGCGGCGGCCATCTGCTGCCAGGGGCGGCGTTGGGCCATGTCATTCAGCACCGGGACCAGCTCCTCGGCCATCTCGGGATTCCCCTGAGCGGCCAGGACGACTGCCTGGATGATGGGGGCGAATTCTTGCCGGATTTGCGCCGCAGCCTCGGCGCGGGGGTCGGTTGTTTGCTCGGTCATGGTTCTGCCTTTGTGCGTATTCCGTATTCCGTATTACGGATAGTCGTTGAGCGATTGTAGCATGAACGGCCGTTTACCGCCCCCTCAGTCGTAGCCTGCTCGTAGGTGACAATGCAAGCGGCGCGGCTTACAATCGGGAGCCGTTGGGCGATTTGGAAAATCGCCCACTGCATCAAAGGGGGCGATTTGGAAAATCGCCCTACATCATGAAAAGGGGTTGACTCGTGAAAAACTTACTCATCACCGGCGGGGCCGGCTTCATCGGTTCCAATTTTGTTCTCTATATGCTGGATAAGTATCCGCAGTACAACATCATCGTCTATGATAAACTGACCTACGCTGGCAACCTGGAAAACCTGCTCAGCGTCTCCGACGACCCGCGCTACCACTTCGTGCGCGGCGATATTTGCGACGCGGCTGTGGTGGCCGAGACGATTGAAAAGTACGAGATTGACACCATTGTCAATTTCGCCGCCGAGACGCATGTAGACCGCTCTATCATGCAGCCCGACGCCTTCATCCAGACGGGGGTTTATGGCACATACGTCTTGTTGGAGGCGGCGCGCCAATTTGGCCTGGAACGGTATCATCAAATTTCCACCGATGAGGTATACGGCCATATCCCGGCCGGTTACTCCAGCCGCGAGACGGACAATCTGGTTCCGCGCAGCCCCTACGCCGCCAGCAAGGCGAGCGGCGATCTGCTGGTGAACGCCTATTTTGTCACCTATGGCCTGCCGGTGACGATCACCCGCGGCTCCAACAACATCGGGCCGTACCAATACCCGGAGAAGGTGATCCCGCTGTTCGCTACCAATGCCCTGGATGGGCTACCGCTGCCGCTGTATGGCGACGGCCGGCAGATGCGCGAGTATCAATACGTGGTGGACCACTGCGAGGCGATTGATCTGGTGCTGCACAAGGGCGAATTGGGCGAGGCGTACAACATCGGTACGGGGGTGGAGATGGAGAATGTGCGGATGGTGGAAATTTTGTTGGAGACGCTGGAACGGCCGTCTAGCCTCATCCGCCACGTCGCCGATCGGCCGGGCCACGACCGACGCTACAGCCTGAACATCGAGAAGATTCAGGCGCTCGGCTGGCAGCCGCGCCACACGGCTGAGGAAGCGATTCAGAAAACGGCCGTTTGGTACCGCGACAATGAATGGTGGTGGCGCAAAATCAAAAGCGGCGAATTCCGCGCCTACTACGAAGCCCAATACGGCGAACGCCTGCGGGCGGCAGCGTAAGTTGGCAATTGTCAATTGTTAATGGTCAATTGCCAATTGTCAACGCTGGTGACTGCGACTTTATGATGCGATTTGTAACTTACTTTTCCCTCCTGTTCTTTGTTGTTTTGTTGGTTGGCTGCGATGGGGCGGTGAATGATGGGATTACGGTGACGCCGCCGGTGGTGGAATCGGCGGTGGGGGAGACTCCGGTTCCCGCGGTGGCTCCTGCGGAGGGTGATGAGGCGGCAACGGCCGTTGCCAACATCACCCTCGCCCCCATCGTCACCAGCGGCCTCAGCCAACCCCTCTACCTCACCCACGCGGGCGACGAACGGCTCTTTGTGGTGGAGAAGGGCGGGACCATCCGCATCATCCGCGATGGGGCGTTGGCCGCTGAGCCGTTTCTGGACATCGGCGACCGGGTGAATTCCGGCGCGTCGGAGCGGGGGTTGTTGGGTCTGGCTTTTCATCCGAGATATGGGGAAAACGGCCGTTTCTTCGTCAACTACACCGACCAATCCGGCAGCACCGTCATCTCCGTCTTCCAGACCGGCGCCGCCCCCGACCGGGCCGACCCCGCCAGCGAACTGATTCTGCTGACCATCCCGCAGCCTTACCCCAACCACAACGGCGGCCTGCTCAAATTCGGGCCAGATGGCTATCTCTACGTGGGTATGGGGGATGGCGGGGCGGCCAACGACCCGCACAATCACGGCCAAAACGGGGCCACCCTGCTCGGCGCGCTGCTGCGCCTGGACGTAGACGCCCAGGGCAATGGGGCCAACTACGCCGTCCCGGCCGACAATCCCTTCATCGCCGACGGCGGCACGCGCAACGAAATTTGGGCCACCGGCCTGCGCAACCCCTGGCGCTTTAGCTTCGACCGGTTGACCGGCGACCTCTACGTCGCCGATGTGGGACAAAATCGGATTGAGGAAATCAGCTTTCTGGCGGCCGGGACGCCGGGCGGGGCGAATTTTGGTTGGGCTGTGATGGAGGGGAGCGAATGTTTTGGGCGCGGCGGCTGCGATCCGGCTGGGCTGGTGCTGCCGCTGTATGAGTACGCCAACGCCAGCGGCCGCTGCTCCATTACCGGCGGCTATGTCTATCGCGGCCAACAGTTTCCGGCGCTGCGCGGCGGCTACTTCTTCGGCGATTATTGCAGTGGGGAGGTGTGGCGATTGGTGGGAACGGCCGTTGACACCGTAAATGTCACCCGCGTCGCCGAAACAAACGCCCGCATTGCCAGCTTCGGCGAAGACGCCCAGGGCGAACTCTACGTCATAGACATCAGCGGCGGCGTCTACCAGATTCAGCCGTAAGGATTTTAACCGCGGTTTATTCTTCTTAATTTCCCAGGCGGACTTTGATCTGGCCGCCTTCTTCTTTGACGGGGTACTGTTTCAGGCGGACGGCCTCATCTTCCGGCCAGAGGGTGCGGCCGGTTCGCACGTCGAAGCAGTAGCCATGATCGGGGCATTCCAGCTTGCCCCGGTAAAATTCACCGCCAGACAGGTCGGCGGCGGCGTGGGGGCAGAGGCTGCTGACGGCGTAGACCTGCCCCTGCCAGCGCAGCAAAATCAGCCTGACCTTGTTCAACTTCAGCGGAAGCATCTGCCCTTCGGTCAGGTCGGCGGCGGAAACGGCCGTTACAAACCCCATCTCATCGGCGGCCAGTGGTTTCTTGAATAGGTTCATTGGTGCTGCCTGTTGCCTGTTGCTTGTTGCCGGTTGCCTGTTGCCTGTTGCCGGTTCACTATCAACTCCCAACTCCCAACTATCAACTCTCCACTATCAAC